>JARFQK010000041.1 GCA_029287815.1 Gammaproteobacteria bacterium | reverse complement strand
CTCTGTATCAAGGCGCTGCGGCACAAACAGCTGCGCTATTTCCTGCAGAGACTCGGCCTCGGATTGAGTGACATACCCAAAAATTGTTGCTGGCTTCACTGTGCCTCCGTCGGCGAGGTAAACACGGCCTTGCCATTACTGGGAGAATTGCACAGGCGATATCCGCAACAACGCTTTTTGATCACCACCAACACACCTACCGGCGCGGACATCGTGACAAAGCAACAGCAATCCTACCTGTTTCATGCTTACCTGCCGTTCGATTGGCTGCTTTCGGTCACGCTATTCATCAGCAACCTCAAGCCTGTCGGACTTTATGTTCTTGAAACCGAACTTTGGCCCAACTTGTTTGGCGTCTGCTACAGCAGTCATGTTCCGATCGTGATTATCAACGGCCGCCTGTCGCCGAGAACCACCGCCACTTTCAAATGGGTTCGAAAAACACTTGGCCGTCTGCTGCGGTTGACCGAGCATATTTATGCCCGCAGCGACAACGACAAGGCGGCTTTTGTCAAGCTCGGCGCCCAGCCTAACAAGGTATCGATGCTGGGAAATCTGAAGTATTCGCCGCCGGCGGTTCAGTCGGCTGCCAAACCGGAACTGGCCGTGGAGTATGTCGTCGCTGCGTCCACCCACGATGATGAGGAGCTGCAGATTCTGAAGTGCTGGCTGCAGCTGCAACGAGATGAGCTGCTGGTCATTGCTCCCCGCCATCCTGAGCGGCGCGATGCTATTCTCCAGCAGCTGATCCCACTGACAACTGCGATCGCGGTGCGCAGTAAAAACGATGCGATCACAGCCGATACCAAAGTCTATCTTCTCGATACGGTGGGTGAACTCAACAATTGGTTCACCGGAGCGCGCCTGGTCGTGATGGGTGGTTCGTTTGTCCCGCGAGGTGGGCATAACCTGCTCGAGCCTGCGCATTTCGGCAAGGCTGTGTTCTTCGGACCATCGATGGAGAATTTCCAGGATGAGGCGCAGCAGATGCTGGATCAACATGCGGCCGTGCAAGTCGAGGATATCAACGCACTTTGCCGTCAACTGAAACATTTCCTGACCAATCAGGATGCGCTGGCATCGCTAGAAGATAACGTCAGTGTGGCCGTCGCCAATTTTCGCCATATTGTCGCCGATTATGCCGATATCATCGGGGCACGCCTCGATGCGATTGACTAGCCCGCAACATGCGGGCTAGCCCGAATTTCTCACCAAGTGGCGTTGAGTACCGATAAGGTATTGGTCCTTTTTGATGAAGCTCGGATGATCGAAGTTGCAGTGTGTTTTTCAAGCATGCCTATGACGGTTCAGGCTGCTCTTCATTTTGGTAAGATCGTAGGGTGCGCCGTGCGCACCGGAAGCGGCCACCAAGCCCAGAATGCGCGGTGCGCACGGCGCACCCTTCAGTTACTTCGCTCAAATTTTTGCTGGGCTACGCTCTTCTCTCCAGAGCGGCGCTTACCCGTACGCGTGATCTTGGTGAAAAATGCTGGCTAATCGTCACCCTTGTACCCCTCAAGCAAGGCATTCCAGTCATCCCGACCGAAGTTGAAATAGGGATTAAAAGATTTGAACTTGAACAATGAGCGTTGCAGACGGGCCAGATTGGCGGCTTTCCAGGACTCGCCCAGGTGGCGAAAAGCGCCTTTGTCGAAGTCGACCAAGAAAACTCTGCCAAATTCAGCATTAATCAGTATATTGCGGGCATTCAGATCGGCGTGATATACGCTGGCATCGTGAAACCGGCGAATACATCGACCAATCACCCGCCAGGTCTGATGGGTACAGGGCTTCTCCAACAAGTGTTCTGCGAGTGGTATCACATCGTGAATCTGTTGGGTCACAAGGTCGGCGCGATGAAAAAGGCCTTGGGGTGAACAGCTTGCGGCTACTGGCACTGGCACCGGGAGTCGGAGCTGACACATCGCCTGCAATAACCGCCATTCGCGAAATGCTCGCGAACGCTCGCAGTTGCGACCGAGGTATCGGTCACCAAGCACGGCCGCGATCTGACCACCGCGCCGATAATGCTTCAATACCAGCGCTTGATTCTGATGCTCGAAGAACACGGCATGTCCTCGGCCGGCTGCCAGCGCGTGCTGACCCGTCTGTGACTTCAGATTGTCGATGGCAAAAAGACCGACCTCTGGATGTTCAATCAAGGAGGCATCGTATAGGATATGCCGTTTACCGAACCTGGCCCGACTCTCTGTTGTTGATGACTCTGCCACTCTCTTTAGCACCTGACTCGGTCTGCATGTTGCGTTTGTCCGCCATCGGCGACATTACCCACGCCTTGCCGGTGTTTCGCACACTGCAATTTCACTGGCCACAGACTAGCATCACCTGGGTCATCGGCAAAAACGAGCACGCACTGGTCCGTGAATTAACCGGCGTCGAGTTTATCACTTTTGACAAAACACTGGGTTTCGGCGCGTATCGCGCTGTACGACAGCAGCTGGCCGGGCGCCGTTTCGATGTGCTGCTGCACATGCAGGTGTCACTGCGTGCCTCGCTGACGAGTTTGTTGATAAAGGCCGGTACGAAAGTCGGATTTGATCGCGCGCGTGCGAAAGACCTGCAATGGCTGTTCACGAATGCAAAAATAGTGGCACCGACCACCCGTCAACATGTGGTTGACAGCTTCGTTGAGTTTCCACGACGCCTCGGCCTGGAGCCGGTGATGCGTTGGGACCTGCCCGTGTCGCGACAGGCGCGTGACAGCATGCAACGATTGGTCAGCGGCGATCGCTTGCTGGTGATCAACCCCTGTGCGGTGGCGAAGGCGCGCAGCTGGCGGAACTGGACCGTCGAAGGTTATGCCACGGTGGCCGATTATGCCGCTACACAACAGCAGATGACAGTAATTCTGAGTGGCGGGCCTGCAAGCGATGAACGCAAGGTGGCCGAGGCGATCATCGCGACCTGCAAGCACGAGCCATTGAACCTGGTTGGCAGCACGACGCTGCCGGAGCTGGTCGCATTGCTTTCATTGGCCGATGTCGTAATCGCACCGGATACGGGCCCGGCGCATATCGCCAGCGCACTCGGCACCCCGGTGATTGGCCTCTATGCTGCAACCAATCCGTTACGCGCCTGCCCGTATAACTTCCAACAGTACGTAGTTAACCGTTATCCGGATGCCCTGGAGCAGTATTACGACATGACTGTCGACCAGGCGCCCTGGGGAAAACGCATCCGGAATGATCAGTGTATGGCGTTGATCAAACCCACCGACGTAACCGCGATGCTGGACCGCGTTTTACAGGAACATCCCCAGAAGAGACAGGGTCGGTAACGCAGAGATCGCAGAGGCGCAGAGGCCGCAGAGCTGATTGCTGGTGTCTTGCTGTTCGTAGTCAACAATGGTCGCTAGCCCGCATTTCTCACCAGGCGGCGTAGAGTACTGATAAGGCATTGGCTCTTTTGAGACAACTCACCAGACCGAAAATACATCGTGTTTTTCAATCATGCCTATCACGGTTCAGGCTGGTCTTCGTGTCCGTAAGCTTGCTCATCACTCAAACCGTATCTATTGCTACGCTTTTCGCTCCAGAGCGGCGCTTACGGACACGAATCCTGCGCCTGCTCCCGTGATCCTGGTGAGAAATGCGGGCTAGGATTACGACTCGAGATTTGCATTCACAAGCTTTTCTCCGCGAACTCTGCGCCTTTGCGGCCTCTGCGTTAAATCACATGCCCCCGGCGACCCGAGATCGGCTCACTCCACCGAGGTCTCGATCGGTGGCCGCGAGTTGCCAGGTTTGAGGGCACATGGGGTCGCATTGCTAACAAAGCCGGGGCGCTTTTCAATCGAGAATACATCCTTGATCTCGCCCTCATCATTGATGAACCGCGAGGTCAATCGGCCGCCATCCACATCGATGATCAAGGAACCGGATTCTTCCATCGCTACCACCATGGCAGGGTGATCCAGCGGCCCTTGGTCAAGTCTCGATGATGAGCCAGCGACGACGTAGACTGCACCAGAGTGGGCGATATTTTGCGCCGGCTTGCGATACTCCCGGAATTGTCCGTTGATGCCCTTGGAGATGACGTTGTCGTCACTGAACTCGCTGGAAAAACCATAATGGCAATCCATCAAATGACTCCTTTCGTACATGTGGCTGTGGCCGGAAAGCACCAGGTCAACCGCAGCCGCTTCCAGAATCGGCAGTACATGCTGCCTGACCTTGAGCATACGGCCGTCGCTGTCATCCACGCTATCGGAGTCGTGTGAACCTTTGGTGTAAGGGGGATGATGGAAAGCGACGATCAGCCACTGTTTGGTGTTTTCCGCCAGATCGCGCCGCAGCCACCGCAGCATATCACCGTTTGGCTTCAGACTCGAATCTGTCGTATCGAGCATCACCAGATGGATGTTAGCGTAGTCTATGGAGTAGTAGTTCTCGGTACCGGATGCGACGCCTCCGGCTTCGCCATACTCTGGCAACGTGAATAACCTGAAGTAAGTCCAGCGCCGTGCGTCATGGTTGCCCAGCACCGGCCATATAGACTGGTTGCGCAGGATAGTGGGATAGGTTTCGAACAAGGCTTGCTGAAACTGATGGTTGGTCCCTGACCGGTAAGCCAGGTCACCGAGCGCTAGCCATAGATCCAGGTACTCATTGTTTTTTCTCGGATTTTCCGCAATCCATTTCAGCATCGCATCGCGCACGTCACGCGAGATTTCGCCCGGCTGGCCCGAATCGCCGACCACCCAGATTCGTGCCGGTTTTGGCTGCCCATCCGCCGGCATCGTGCGAAACCAGTCTATCGCCGGATCTGGATCTTTATAACCGCTGATGTCGCCCACCGAGTAATAGTAACGGGTATCCGGCTGCAAATTGGATGCGGTTATCGTATGAACCTTGCCGACGGTATCCTCGAGCAAGGTGTAGTTCAAATGGTCAGGAT
>JARFQK010000019.1 GCA_029287815.1 Gammaproteobacteria bacterium | reverse complement strand
ACCCTGTCACATGCTGTTTCAGTTCTACGTGGCCAACGGCAGGCTGTCCTGTCAGCTGTATCAGCGCAGCGCGGATATTTTCCTCGGGGTGCCTTTTAATATTGCATCCTACGCCTTGCTGACGCTGATGATTGCCCAGGTATGTGATCTGGCGCCGGGTGATTTCGTTCATACGCTGGGTGATGCACACCTTTACGCGAACCATCTTGAACAGGCGGATCTCCAACTGTCGAGGACACCCTATCCGTTGCCGGTAATGAAAATTAATCCAGAGGTTCGATCGATATTCGACTTCAAATATGAGGACTTTGAACTGGTCGGATACGAGGCCCATCCGCACATCAAGGCCGTCGTGGCTGTCTAGCCTTGGTTTCTGAAGGACAGGGATCCGGAGGGAAAACTAAGTCCGCAGATGAACGCGGATTAACACGGATGAATTTGTTTTGTCCTTAGATTACCCGACCGTAGAATCTTTAGAGCAGAGGGGATTTTTTTGTATGGTCTTCACGGGCGCAAGTCGTCATCGATTCGTGTTCATCTGCGTTCATCTGTGGACTGATTAGTCCAGGTTGTCGCGTCAATGCTCGTTTCAATTATCGCGGCGATGGATCGTAACCGGTTGATCGGTAATAAGAATCAGTTACCTTGGCACTTGCCCGCCGATCTGGCCCATTTCAAGCGGCTGACGATGGGTAAACCGATTTTGATGGGGCGCAAGACCTTTGAGTCGATCGGCAGGCCTTTGCCCGGGCGGACGAATATCATTCTCAGTCGGTCGCGTGATTTCGCAGCCGAGGGCGTAGTGATCGCGAGCACGCTGGAGCAGGCGCTGGAATACGCTGCAGGTGCCGAAGAGCTGATGGTCATCGGTGGCAGTAGTCTTTATCGGCTGGTAATGCCAAGGGCGGACAGAATGTACTTGACCTTGATCGATGCCGCCTTTGAAGGTGATACCTGGTTTCCTGAGTACGATCTTAGGCAATGGCGACTAGTCAGCGCTGAACAGCATTCTGCGGACCCAAAAAATGCGTCGGATTTTTGTTTTGGGACCTACGAGCGAAAAAAGCCGCAGATTGATTGAACTACTGCCTGCGATCCCAGTCATAACCACTGAATCATTTATCCTCAGATTCATTTCTAAGGCAAGCAAGAGGCTCCATTGCTTGCCTTTTTTTATGCGTCAGGCCCCAGCGTTCATATCATCAGGAAGCCTTTATTGTTCCTGTTCATTAGGTTACGCCTCGAATGGCTGCTCGAAATGCGGGCTAATCTTTTTCGGATTAACCTGGTATCTTCGGTTTCTGGGATTCCGGGCAGGTGATGCTGAACCGCTGGTACGGTTTCCGATCGATTCGCATCGCAGTGAGCTGTCCGCCCCATAGACAGCCTGTGTCCAGCGGGTAGACATTGTGATACGGGTAGTCTTGCAGCAGAGCGAGTGTTGACCAATGCCCGAAGATGATGTGGTCATTTTGACTCCGGCGGCCCGCTACTTCGAACCAAGGCCGCAGCCCCTCAGTTTGTGTACCCGGTGCGCCCTTGGAGTTCATGTCGGGTTTCCCGTCCTGGTCGCAATAACGCAGGCGCGTGAAAATATTGGTGATGAAACGCAGACGCCGCCAGCCGTCCAAGGTGTCTGACCACGTGCGTGGCTTGTCGCCGTACATGTGCTTGTAAAAGTCTACATGTTCATCACTGCGTAAAACCGATTCGACTTCGTGTGCAAACAGCCGGGCCTGATCGATTGACCATGCAGGATGCAGTCCGGCATGGACCATCACCAGGTCAAGTTCATCGTCGACATGAATCAGTGGCTGGCTGCGCAGCCAATCGATCAGTTCATCTCGGTCTGGTGCATCGAGTATTTCGTCCAGGGTGTCCTTCTTACCTGGTTTGCAATGATGGCAAGCGGTAGCGAGCAGGTGCAAATCGTGGTTACCGAGCACGGTAATAATACTCGTGCTCATTGCGTAGAGCGCGCGTAAGGTCTCGAGTGATTTTGGGCCGCGGTTGACGAGGTCGCCTGTGAACCATAGCTTGTCGTTGCTCGCGTCGAACTCGATGGTGTCCAGGAGCTGGACCAATTCGTCATAACATCCCTGCACATCACCAATGGCATAGACAGCCATAGCGGCCCCCACTCCTGCTGTCAGTGTTTCTTCGCCAACTCTATCAGTCTGAACCAGCCACCGGCAAGTGCCGGATCGTCGCTAACAACATGCAGCTTGGCCGCGTCTGGCAGCAGGTCCTCAAAAACCACGTCGGTTCGCGTTGCGATATGGCGTGATACGGTGTTGATTGTGCGCCTAATCGGGGCTATTTGGCCAGGCCTGAGGAATTTATCGAGTATATAGATAGAACCGTTGGTTCTGAGCACTCGTTCGGCTTCCTGCAGCGCGCGCGCCGGATCGGGTACCACTGCCAGTATCAGGTGCATGACGACAATGTCGAACGTTTCGCTTCGATAGGGCAGATTCAGGCTGTCAGCGCACTCCAGCTGGATTTCTACGCCGGATTGCTCGGCGCGTTTTGCGGCCCGCCGCAGCATCAGTGGCGTGATGTCCAAACCGGTATAACGCGCGCCGCGAGGCAAGTAGTCAAGATCGAGACCGGTGCCGATGCCATTGATAAGGATATCCTTGCCGACAACATTCTGCAGGCGCGCCAGGCTCTTCTTGCGGATGTGATCTAGGGGGCGCCGCACGGCCAGATCATAGATCGGGGACAACAGACTGTAGCTATGTTTGAGTGCCATCGGCTTTGAATTGCGCTTGCGCGCAGTCAATGCAGCACGTTAGGAACGGTCAGGCTGAAAGTGGGTATTTCTGCCTCGAAGTTGACCCCGTCATCCGTAATCATTTGATAACTGCCGTGCATGGTTCCAATCGGCGTTTTCATCATCGTGCCCGATGTGTACCTGTAGTTTTCGCCCGGTTTAAGGTAGGGCTTTTCCCCAACCACGCCTTCACCCTTCACTTCCTGCGTCTCGCCATCACCGTCTGTGATTATCCAATGACGGGTAAGTAATTTTGCTGGTACGGTTCCGGTATTCTTGATCGTGACGGTATATGCGAACACGTACTGGTGGTTCTTCGGGTCGGATTGCTCGGCAATGTACGCTGGCTGCACATCAACACGGATCGCGTAAGTTTTATCAGACATGGATGTATTCCAGAAAAAGACACAAAAGTATACCATTCGAGCAATGGTGTATTAAAACAGGAAAAGCGCGGTTTTTTTCGTTGCTTGTGTCGCGCCGGCGGACTATGTCTTGCGGCTGAACTGATGAAAAAGAGCGATGAATTCTTGCACCGTCAATTGCTGAGGCCGTTTGCTGGAGTCAATGCCCGCCGCTTCGAGCAGATTGGTATCACAAAGGCCTCTCAGTGTGTTTTTCAGTGTCTTACGCCGCTGGGAGAAAGCTTGTCGGACCAGGCCGGAAAAATCAGCTAGCTGGTCATTGGCAATCGCCAAATCGACCCGTGGAATCAGTCGTACAACGGCCGATTCCACTTTCGGTGTGGGCTTGAAACACTCAGCCGCCACGGTGAATAGCGGGATGGTTTCAAAGTGCAACTGCATCATCACCGAAAGCCTGCCGTAGTCATGCGCACCAACACTCGCACACATACGTTCAACGACTTCTTTTTGCAGCATGAAATGCATGTCCTGAATACTGGCGCGGTGGTTCATCAACTGGAAAAGAAGCGGCGTTGAGATGTTATAAGGCAGATTGCCAATCAGGCGTAACTTGTCGTGCGCAAAGTTTGACTGCCGGAATCGGGTGAAGTCGAACTCAAGTACATCGTTATTGTGCACACAAAGCTTGGCGTGAACATCGAGCTTGCGCAACTCTGGTAGCAGATCTCGATCGAGTTCTATCACATCGAGGCGGTCAACTCTTTGTAGGAGCGGGCGGGTGAGGGCACCAAGGCCGGGGCCGATCTCGATGATATGGTCCCGATCTTGCGGATTGACGCTGTCGATGATCTTCGCGATAACATTGCTGTCGACGAGGAAATTCTGGCCCAGTCGCTTCTTCGCACGATGTGGCATCGGCAGTGATCGTGATTACCTGATGTCCCCTGGTCGCAGGCTGGCGTCGACGTACTCGACATAGGCCTCGTCCCGGATCTTGCGCAACCACAGCCTGAGCTCTTCATCAATTTTGCGCTTGCGAATGGCCTGCATTGCCTTGGCTTCCATGATGCTTGCCGTCATATCAACCTGTCGGCGTCCAAGCAACTGCATAATGTGCCAGCCGAATTCGCTCTTGAAAGGTGCCGAAATCTCATCGATCGACAGCGAGTTCATCACACGCTCGAATGCTGGCACGAAAGTTCCGGGATTGGCCCAGCCAAGATCACCTCCCTTTATCTTGGATCCAGGATCTTCAGAATGCTCATTTGCCAGATCCGCGAAAGCCTCACCATCTTCTATACGTTGTTTTAGTTCGAGCAACGTCTCACGGGCTTGTTCATCGTCCCTGTCCGCGCTGGTTTTTATCAGAATGTGGCGGGCGTGTGTTTGTGTCACCATCTCAGCGTTACTGTTTGATCCAATTACTTTCAATAGATGGAATCCACTGGCGCTGCGTACGGGCTTACTCACATCGCCCGTTGTCAGATCTTCTATAGCATTCAGAAAAAGCTCCGGCAGCTCGTTGGCTTTTCTCCTGCCAAGATCGCCGCCGTTGAGCGCATTGCTGCCGGCTGATTCGCGCATTGCCAGCTGTTTGAAGTCAGCACCCTGCTCTAATTGTTCGTAAAGCTGTTCGGCTTTGTTCTGTGCTTGCTGGATGTCTTCAGGTGAGGCGCTTACGGGCGTGGCGACCAGTATGTGCAATAGATGATATTCCGTTCTGCTGTTAGTCTGCCGCTCATTCGCTTCGATGAACTGCTGAACTTCCTGAGGGGTGACATTGACCTTCTCGGCAACCATACGTTTTTGTAACTCCTGAATAATCAGCTCTTCCCGTGTCTGTGTGCGGAAATCACCGAAGTCAATGCCTTCTTGCTCCAGGGTTGCGCGTAGTTCGCTCATCGTCATCTTATTGTTCTTTGCCATCGCATCTATCATGCGATTGAGGCTGATGTCGTCGATCTGAATACCCAACTGTGCCGCTTTTTGCAGCTGGACTTTATCGCGAATCATGCGCTCGATGACCTGCTTCTGCAGGCTCTCTCTATCCGACACTGAGCCACCACTGGCGCGTATCTGATTCTCGAAATAGCCGGCTTTTTCTGCCAGCTCGTTCTTGGTAATGACATCTTCATTGACGATGATCGCTATGCTGTCCAGCGGTGTCATGGCCACCGCGCCGTCGATCAGAAGCGAACCAGTGAAGATAAAGATCAGTCGCAAAATAATCTTTGGTTTACAGATACTCAACATGCCCTAATGCCCTAATGCCCTAATATGTATCTCTGAATCCGAGTATTGATTGCTTCAGCTTGTCCACAGCGCTATCGCCTGAGACGCTGCCCAGTCCTTTCAAGACCAGCTGGAAGAGAATTGAGTTATCGTAATCCTCGTCGATGGTGCTGGAAGTCACGAGGTTACGCTGCAGCGCAACGATCATTGACCAGCAACAGCTTTCGTATGACAAGCCACCGATGATTTCCAGATCTCGTTGCTGTTCGAGCGAATAGTTCAAGCGTCCGTTGATGTTGTATCTCTTGCTCACGGGTGTGAAAAACGAAATATCCTTTTGTTCAAGTGCTTCCGGGTTTGTCAGGGTTTCTCGTCGCTTGCTGTAGCCCATATTGAAAATCGACTGGCTGTCCGACCTGTACTGCAACGAGGCATTGTGTCTTGCGCTGTTATGCTCTTCAATGTCCCAGCGCATGCCGGCATTCGCTTTCCATTTGCCGACCGCACCAC
>JARFQK010000006.1 GCA_029287815.1 Gammaproteobacteria bacterium | reverse complement strand
CCTACGGACGCGAAGACTAGCCTGAACCGTGATAGGCATGCTTGAAAAACACACTGTATTTTGATCATCAGGATTTTCTTCAAAGAGACCAATGCCTTATCAGGATATAGCGCCGCCTGGTGAGAAATGCGGGCTAGCCTGATAGCTTTATAGTCGCGAACAGAGAAAAATTGAGGATAAAGCATGAAAATACATATGCAGTTTTGTGCCGGCGTACTGACATAAGAGCGTGACCGCTCGAGCCACCGAAAAATCTGAGTTATGCGAATCACATAACGCGAGCGCAGACATTGCATACGCCTTCGCGCTGATTGTAAGCTTGAACGACAGATCGGGAGATCTCTTCCAGCAACCCTGACCTGCTTGGTCGACTACCCGTCGACCTCCGCGTTGATCAGCACCTTGTCCAGCAATGCGCGACTCTCGGGATTTTCCAACACCTCGTGCGCAATGATCAGGCCGGTAGCCGACCAGATCTGGAAAAAGTTGGCGCGCCGACCGATCAGGTCTCCGCGTCGACCATCATAGTATTCCGGCCAGTTGTCGTTCTTGAGGCGGTCGGTCATGATGCTCAGCGCCTGTTCGGCCAGTTCGAGACGGCCAATGCGCACCGCCGCGGTCACAAAGGGCCAGATCAGCACCGGCCAGTTGCCGCCGTTGTGGTACGAATAGGGCACATTCTTTGGATCACTGCCGGTCGAGAACCGCCATTTTTCCCCGACCATCGCCGGATAGAGTATCTTCATCGGCATTTCGCCAATGAGCTCGTCCCAATGATGCAGGTACAGGTTCATGATCGACTGGGACTGTGCTGCGGTGGTTATGCCGAACAGAATTGACAACAGGTTGCCCTGGGCGAAGAAACGAAAGTCGATTCGCCCGGGGCCGACGTTCCCGACCAGGTAACCGCTGCGTGCATCGAGCCAGCCATCCATCCACCCGGGAATACTCTCAGGGTAAACATTCAAAACGTTCACCACGTCACGGCCAAATTGTTCCGCCTCGTAACGATGCATTTCGTTGAACCGCTGGCGGTCGACCCAGTAATAATTCTGCAAATGGCTGAGCAGCGCGTTACTGAGTGCTTCGAGGTCGCCGATGATCTTTTGATTGTTTTCGTTGTGAATCAACAACTCGCGTGCAGCCATCAGCATGCCGTAATAGAGTGCCTGAATCTCAAGCGGATAACCGTAAACCGCCATGCGACGGTCAATCATGAATGCCGCATCAGGAACCAGTAAGGTCGGAGACGATTCAAAGCGTTCGCGCAGATACAGGTCCAGGATGTTCGAAATACACTTTTGCACCTCGTCGCTTTCTGAAAAAGCGCGGTCATCGGTGGCGACAACATAAGCCCGTAACAGAATCATCCACCACATCGCCGAATCCACCGGAGTGACGCGGCCGATCGCACGATCGCCAAAGTCGGTGATCACTTTTTCCTCGCCCTCTTCTTCGACTACGTGAAAGCTCGCCGGCATGAGCCCCATCGAGCGTTTGTGGCCTTTGAGCACGTGCTGATGCCCACTGAAATGCATGACGGTTTCGAGAAAATTGCGCACGATCTGATGCTGACCGTTCATCAGGAACACCAACGCAGAAGGCACAAAGTCTCTGACAAAGCATTCATTGTAGTTCGCCGCCACAACACTTTGGTCACAAGCAGCTGCCGTTCCGACGGGCTTGCCCTGAAAAAAGATGAGTGAGCGGTTCAGCAGTTCATAAGCAGATTGTATCGGCATCGTTGCGGGTTCCAAAAAACGTGGACAAACACGGGATTCATTACAGCCCAACATTGTGACGGCGGTCTTGCGATCCCGCAAGGCCGTTTATAACACAAGTCGTGCCTGCCAAAGAAAGTCGAGAATGAATGAAACAGCGCTTGCTTAGAAACCGCGCCAGCGCGTTCGCGTCAACTGACGAAACGCTGCGATTGAAGCACCTTATTTAGCCTAAATAACGAAGCCGAGGCATAAGGCCTCGGCTCCGTCTCCAATCTGCTGCCCCTATCTTCAGACGGCAGCCTTGACCGTTTGCAGCTTTCCGAACGTAATGTCGCCGTCCTTGACATCGATGCGGATCACATCCCCACTGGCGTACTCGCCGGTGAGTAACTGTTGCGCCAGCGGGTTTTCCAGTTGATGCTGGATCGCGCGTTTCAATGGCCGTGCGCCGTAGACCGGATCGAAGCCAGCCTCACCGAGCTTGTCGAGCGCGCCATCGCTGACATCCAGCGCGATATCCTTCTCCTGCAGACGCATGCGCAAGTGCTCGATCTGGATGCTGGCGATCGCGCGGATCTGCTCGCGCCCAAGCGGATGGAACACAACGGTCTCATCGACGCGGTTGATGAACTCCGGGCGAAAGTGCTGGGCGACGATGTCCATCACCGCAGCCTTCATGCTCTCGTAATCGCCTCTCGTTGACAAATCCTGGATTTGGTGTGAGCCGAGATTCGAGGTCATGATGATCACGGTATTTTTGAAATCCACCGTCCTGCCCTGACTGTCGGTCAGGCGGCCATCATCGAGCACCTGCAACAGCACATTGAACACATCCGGATGCGCTTTTTCGATCTCGTCGAGCAGGATCACGGAATACGGCTTGCGCCGAACCGCTTCGGTCAGATAGCCGCCCTCGTCGTAGCCGACGTAACCTGGCGGGGCACCGATCAAGCGGGCTACCGAATGTTTCTCCATGTACTCCGACATGTCCAGCCGCACCATCGCGTCTTCGGTGTCGAACAAAAACTCGGCCAACGCCTTGGTCAGCTCGGTCTTACCGACACCGGTCGGCCCGAAAAACATGAACGAGCCGTTCGGCCGGTTCGGGTCAGACAAGCCGGCACGCGAGCGCCGGATCGCATTCGACACGGCGGTCACCGCTTCATCCTGACCAATGACGCGCCTGCCGATCTCCTGCTCCATGCGCAGCAGTTTCTCCTGCTCGCCTTCCATCATCTTGCTGACCGGAATACCGGTCCAGCGCGAGACGATCTCGGCGATCTCGTCTTCCTGTACCTTGTTACGCAACAACCGGTTCTCGGACGTCTCGCCCTGCTCCACTTCTGCCGCGTGCTGCAGCTGTTTTTCCAGCTCCGGAATACGGCCGTACTGCAACTCGGACATCCGTGTCAGGTCGCCGGCGCGGTGCGCGGTCTCCAGCTCGATACGCGCACGCTCGAGCTCTTCTTTGATGTTCTTCGAACCCTGGACCGCGACTTTTTCTGCGGTCCATTGTTCCTCGTAATCGCTGTATTCGCGCTCGAGCTCAGCGATTTCTTCCTCGAGTGTCTTCAGCCGCGCCTTGGTGGCCTTGTCTTCGTCTTTTTTCAGGGCTTCGCGTTCGATCTTCAGCTGAATGATACGACGATCGAGCCGGTCCATGACTTCGGGCTTGGAATCGATTTCCATACGAATGCGGCTGGCTGCTTCATCGACCAGATCGATGGCCTTGTCCGGCAACTGGCGGTCGCTGATATAGCGATGCGACAGCTTCGCTGCCGATACGATGGCCGGGTCGGTAATATCGACACCGTGGTGCACTTCATAGCGCTCCTTCAAACCACGCAGGATCGCGATCGTGTCTTCCACGGTGGGCTCATCGACCAGAACCTTCTGGAAACGACGCTCCAGTGCAGCATCTTTTTCGATGTATTTGCGGTATTCATCCAGTGTGGTCGCACCGACGCAGTGCAACTCGCCGCGGGCAAGTGCCG
>JARFQK010000269.1 GCA_029287815.1 Gammaproteobacteria bacterium | reverse complement strand
GCCGATAACGAGGGTGGGCGCGTTATCGTGATTGCCTGGCAATTTCCGCAGTCTCATGATCGCAACGCGTTGACTGAACCGGTAGCCTGTGATGTGGTGTTCTACGCCAGCAACCACGGTGACATACAACTCAGGCTAGTGGCCGACTTCAGAAATGCACTGCAGCATCTCGATCAAAGTTACCGGGACGGCCAGATGCCGGAACAGGGGGCGAAGATTCTGAAGATCCACCGACGCGATTGACCTGATCGATTTTTTCTTGGTTGGCAAAATGCAGGCTTGTCATTAACACAGAGGGCGCGGAGACGCAGAGGCCACAGAGGAAAATGAACCGCTGTTGCGCGCGTGGCGCACCCAAACCGAATCGTTTCCTCTGCGGCCTCTGCGTTTCATCACCCCGGATCGGCAGAATCAGCATCGACGGCTGATATGACGTTCTGCTGGTGCTCGAGCAGGTCCCGGTCTGGGGCGCATCCGTTTACAATATTTTACGTATTTGAACTTATCTTGAGTAGAATCGAGCGTGGTATCAGCAAAAAGGTGAATGATGCATTCACGTCTTAACAATATCACGATCTCTACGGCGGAGTACTGCGGTCCAGACAGGCGGTTTCGCAAAGAACGTCGCGTCGGACGAGACAGAAGAAACTTGATCCGTTTTGCCGGGAATGGTGGTGACCGCCGCTCTGGCTTCTCCCGGCGCCACACTGATTAGCCCGCATTTCTCACCAGGAGCACGGGAGCAGGCGCAGGATTCGTGTTCGTAAGCGCCGCTCTGGAGCGAAAAGCGTAGCCATAGCTACGGTTTGAGTGAAGAGCAAGCTTACGGACACGAAGACCAGCCTGAACCGTGATAGGCACGCCTAAAAAAGCAATGTATTTTTCGAGCATTCGAGCTTTGTCAATCGGGCCAAGGCCTTGTCAGTATCCTAAGCCGCCTGGTGAGAAATGCGGGCTAGGGTTCTCAAGGTTCATCATTTTCTCCTTTCGGGTTCAGTCGTGTTGTTTCGGGTCGTTAACGTTTGTCGCGTTTGGTACCAGTTGTCTCGCCGGCATGCGTTCATTTGTTGCGTTCGTAACAACGTGTTTTATCATCGTTTGCGCGTCTCGCAGTTAGATCAAGCATTTAGTGCTTTTTCTGATCATGGCACAGGACTTGCTTTTTCCTTTTGCAAATCACTTGCCAACAGATATCAGGAGCGAACAATGCTAACACTGACAGAAAACGCCCAGAAAGCTGTGAGCCGGTTTATCTCCGGCGCTGAAGAACCGGTCACCGGGTTGCGAATCGGTGTTGCCGGTGGAGGCTGCTCCGGCTTTCAGTACACGATGGCGTTGGAGAAAGACGCAGAGGATGACGACACCATTCTAGACGTCGCCGATTTCAAGGTGTACGTCGATCCGGATAGCGCTCCGTTGCTCGAGGGTGTGTCTGTGGATTTTCTCGATGGCCTCGAGGGCAGTGGCTTCAAGTTCGAGAATCCGAATGCGACGAACAGCTGCGCTTGCGGCTCATCGTTTTCTTGTGGATAACATGGGCGGAGATTAAACATGTGGGATTATTCAGAAACCGTTAAAGAACACTTCTACAACCCGCGCAATGCCGGCACGGTCGAAGGCTCCAATGCTACCGGTGATGTCGGTTCATTGAGCTGTGGTGATGCACTGCGTCTGACATTGAAGGTGAACCCGGAGACCGAGGTGATCGAGGATGCAGGTTTTCAAACTTTTGGCTGCGGCTCTGCGATCGCGTCTTCGTCAGCGCTCACCGAAATCATCAAGGGCATGACGCTTGATGCAGCACTGCAGGTCAGCAACCAGGACATCGCTGATTATCTCGATGGTCTGCCACCGGAAAAGATGCATTGCTCGGTGATGGGGCGTGAAGCCCTGCAGGCAGCGGTTGCCGATTACCGCGGTGAAGAATGGAAGGACGATCATGAAGAAGGTGCACTGGTATGCAAGTGTTTTGCGGTCGACGAAGTACTGATCGAGGAAACCATCCGCGCCAACAATCTGGTTAGCGTTGAGCAGGTTTCTCATTACACCAAGGCGGGCGGTGGTTGTGCATCCTGCCATGAAGGTATCGAAGAGATCCTGACCCGCGTGTTGGCCGAGAAGGGCATGGTCTTCGATCCCAGTGCGGAGCCACCTCCTGAGCTGGAATCGTCACCGATGACTCTGGCGCAGGGCGCGACGGGCATGACCAACCTGCAACGCATCAGGCGCATCGAAATGGTGATCGAATCCATCCGTCCGCAGTTGCAGATGGACAAGGGGGATGTCGAACTCGTCGATGTGATGGGTGACACCGTCTACGTAAACATGATTGGCGCCTGTAATGGCTGCCAGTTGGCCTCACAGACACTGGGTGGCATCCAGCAGCGGCTGATCGAGGATCTTGGCGGTTTTATCAAAGTGCTGCCGGCATCGGAACTGCCGAAAGCTGCTGTGGCGGGGGCATAAGTCATGGCGGGCATCTACCTGGATAACAATGCAACCACACAGGTGGCCCCTGAGGTCGTCGAAGCCATGCTGCCTTATTTCAGCGAGCAGTTTGGCAACCCCTCATCGATGCATTCTTTCGGTAACAAGGTGGGGTTTGCGATCAAGAAGGCACGCAAGCAGATACAGCAGTTGCTCGGCGCCGAACATGACTCCGAGATCATCTTCACTTCCTGTGGTACCGAATCTGATTCCACGGCGATCATTTCGGCGCTGAAAGCGCAGCCGGAACGCAACGAAATCATCACGACGGTGGTCGAGCACCCGGCTGTGCTGAGCCTTTGCGAGCACCTGGAAAAAGAGGGCTACAAGGTCCATTACCTGAAGGTGGACAAAAAGGGACGCCTCGATCTGGACGAATACAAATCGGTATTGAGCGAACGCGCTGCAATCGTCTCGGTCATGTGGGCCAACAACGAAAGCGGAACCCTGTTCCCGGTGCTGAAAATGGCCGAAATGGCCAAAGAGGCCGGCGTGATGTTCCACACCGATGCGGTGCAGGCGGTTGGCAAGATACCAATGGATCTCAAGTCCAGTAAGATCGATATGCTGTCGATCTCCGGCCACAAGCTGCACGCGCCGAAGGGAATAGGTGTGCTCTATCTGCGCCGTGGTGTCCGCTTCCGTCCATTACTGCGTGGCGGTCACCAGGAGCGCGGACGGCGCGCCGGGACCGAGAACACCGCGTCGATCGTTGGTTTGGGCAAGGCCGCCGAACTCGCGCTCGAGCACATGGCCTTCGAGAACACTGAGGTCGCGGCAATGCGCGATCGTCTCGAGCAGGGCATCCTCGAAGCAGTGCCGCATTGCTTTGTAACCGGTGATCCGGAAAACCGCTTGCCCAATACAACAAACATCGCTTTCGAGTTTGTCGAAGGGGAAGCCATTCTGATGCTGCTGAACAAACAGGGTATCGCGGCTTCCAGCGGTTCGGCTTGCACATCGGGATCGCTCGAGCCATCACACGTCATGCGCGCGATGTCTATACCGTTCACTGCGGCCCACGGTTCAGTGCGCCTGTCATTGTCACGCTACAACCGAATGGGCGAGGTCGAAAACGTGATCCAGGCTATTCCACCGATCATGGCGCGGCTGCGCAAGCTGTCGCCATACTGGCAAGGCGATGGCCCTGTTGAAGAGCCCGAAAAGGCATTCGCACCGATGTATGCTTGATCCGATCGAGTTAGAGTTAACGACCGCCGCTCCATTCGGGGCGGCTTTTTTGTGTCCGGGATACGACAGCAGCATACGTCCTGCTTGTAATGAAGACAACAAATGCAAGCGATCGGATTCCATAACTCTCTGAAATTGTATAATTTTGAAACGTGGCACGGGGATTGCTCGGGTATCTGTCAAGCGAACAAAGGACCCTGGCCATGACACCTACGCGATACATAACAATCGACGACACAACGCTGAGGGATGGTGAGCAGTCCGCGGGCGTTGCGTTCTCGGTCGATGAGAAAATGCAGATCGCCAGCCAACTTGACGCAATCGGCGTTACCGAGCTGGAGATCGGTATTCCGGCGATGGGAGAAGAGGAACGCGATTCGATCCGTGCGATCAGTGCCATGGGTATCGACGCGACCTTGCTGGCATGGAGCCGCATGCGCGCAGACGATCTGCAGCATTGTAGGCATCTTGGCATCGACCTTGTCGATCTCTCGATACCGGTATCCGACCAGCAGATCAGTCGCAAGCTCGGCCGTGACCGCAACTGGGTGCTCGACGAAATAAAACGCCATGTGCCTGCGGCGCTCGATATGAGCCTCGAGGTTTGTGTTGGCGGTGAGGATGCCTCGCGCGCCGATGTGGATTTTCTGTTGCGGGTGCTCGAGACCGCGCAGCAAGCCGGTGCGCGCCGTTTCCGTTTTGCTGACACCGTTGGTGTGATGGAGCCCTTCGGCATTATGAACGTGATGCAACAACTGCGTGCGCATTGTGATATTGAAATTGAAATGCACGCGCATGATGACCTCGGCCTGGCGACGGCCAACACCGTTGCGGCTGTGATGGGTGGCGCTACGCACGTCAATACGACTGTGCACGGCCTGGGGGAGCGGGCCGGCAATGCCCCGCTGGAAGAGGTGGTGATGGCGTTGCGTCACCTTTATCAAATCGAAACCGGCGTTGATTTGTCCGGTTATGGCGAGGTGTCCTCGCTGGTGTCGGATGCCTCCGGGCGTCCGGTGGCCTGGCACAAGAGCCTTGTGGGTCACGGTGCATTCACGCACGAAGCCGGTATTCACGTCGATGGCTTGCTCAAGGATCCAATGAATTACCAGGGTGTGGTCGATCCGCTCGAGATGGGTAGAACGCATCGTATGATTCTCGGTAAGCACTCTGGTACGCACGCAGTGCATCGAGCTTACCGCGAGATTGGACTGAGCCTGAAGCACGAGCAGGCCTGTGCCATTCTGGGGAGTATCCGCAGATTCGTGACCACGACCAAGCGTAGCCCGACTCGTGGGGATTTGCACCGGTTCTATGAGCAACTGCCCGACGTTGCATCGCCGTGTTGTATGGCAGAGCTGTCCGCGTGATCCATTGCGCACACGAGTAGCGATGCTGCAAAACGGATACAACGAGATATGGAAAAACTGATGACACAGAACGAACAGGCAATACAGACATCGGCCGACAACAGGGAAGGTTTCTGGGCCTTGTTGCGAGAGGATGTGAGATGTGTGTTTGAGAGAGATCCGGCTGCGCGTACGCGCCTCGAGGTACTGACGACCTATCCTGGTGTGCATGCCCTGATCATGCACCGTATCGCACACGGCTTATGGCAACGCGGCTGGCTCTACAGCGCACGGTTGATCGCTTACATATCGCGCATCTGGACCAGCATCGACATCCATCCCGGCGCAACCATCGGCCGACGTTTCTTCATCGACCATGGCACAGGTGTTGTTGTCGGTGAAACCGCAGAAATCGGTGATGACGTGACCTTGTATCATGGCGTGACATTGGGCGGCACCAGCTGGAGCCAGGGCAAGCGCCACCCGACCCTCGAGCACAACGTGATCGTAGGTGCCGGCGCCAAGATACTCGGCCCGATCACGTTAGGTGTAGGCGTCAAGGTCGGCGCCAATTCTGTTGTGATCAAGAACGTGCCGCAACACAAGACCGTGGTCGGCATTCCCGGCAAGGTGGTGCAGGTGGCGGAGAGCGGTGAGCTGAATCCGTACGGCGTCGACCTGAACCATCACCTGATACCCGATCCGGTGGCTGATGCAATCAGCTGCCTGCTGGACCGCATCCGTCTTCTCGAGGAAGCACTCGGCACCGGCGGCTGCCTGCCGGGCGGACAGAACATAGAGGATGAGTGCTTCGACTGCGGTGCCAGGGATGTCTGCGAAAACCATGATCGCATCCAAGCTGCGAAGCGCCCGCAAATGGGGATGAACACTTGATGGACTTTCTGGATTTTGACGATCATTCGTTGTATTTCGATGAGCCACTGACGAGACAGCAGGATTCTATGCTGCGCCAGGCGTCCGAGCAGTATCCGTCGCCGGAGGCGGAGCGACTGCTGGACAGACTGTATGTACAGAGGCCAGAAAGTCTGATCGTGTTGGTCGCGTTGTACCGATTCTATTACTACCAGCACCGCTACGAGGAAGCACTCGAGATCGCGGAGCAGGCCATGTCCGTGGCGGCCAAGATGATGGGGTTGACGATCAGCTGGGCGCGTCTCAGCGAACAGTACCTGGGGCAGGGCGCCTTTGTGTCGATGGGCCTGATAAGGTTCTACATGCTGGCTCTGAAAGGTTCGGCGTATCTGATGATGAGGTTGGGCTTGGTCGAACAAGCCTTACCGAGATTGAGCAAGATCGTGGAGCTTGACCCATCCGACCAGTTCGGGGCCGCGTTCCTGCTGCACATGGCGCAGAAGGAGCAGGTCAATTTGAAAGTTGAAGAGCACGACAATATCGAAAGCCTGTTTCGACGTTGACAATCAAAGAGGAAACACACATGAGCAAAAGTGAAATGCTGGACGATCTGGATGAGCTGGTCAGTGCGGAAGATTTCCTGGAGTATTTTGAAATCGAATACGACCCGGCCGTGGTGCAAGTGAATCGCCTCCATATCCTGCAACGTTATCATGACTACCTCGCGGCCGAGTCACCTTTACCGGAAGACGAGGACGCGCTGCACGACATGTATCGCGGCTTGCTTATCAAAGCCTACGAGGACTTCGTGAACTCGGATGCATTGACCGAGAAGGTGTTCCGCGTGTTTCACATGCACGGACCACAGGAAAATTTCGTACCGTTGACCGATCTTAAACTTTGACGGCCAGCCTGGCAGAAAAATTATCATGCTCCCGAAATACGAATACGGCAGTTCGGTCAGAGTGACGCGCAACGTGCGCAACGACGGCACTTACCCCGGCATGGACACCGGCAAACTGCTGGTCAAGCGCGGCAGCGTCGGCTACGTTCAAAATGTCGGCACGTTTCTGCAGGATCAGATTATTTACTCGGTCCACTTTATCGACATCAACCGCGTGATCGGCTGTCGCGAAGAGGAAATTATCAGCGCCGAGGATCCCTGGAATCCAAGCCTGTTCTTATTTCGGGACAAGGTCACCAGCCGCAAGATCCTGACCGTGAACAACGAGGTGGTTGCCAGGCCTGGCGACGCCGGCGAAGTCGTCAAGGTACTGAGTGCACCGGGCGAGGAGTTTCAGTACCATGTGCGCTTTCCCGGCCGTACCCTGCAGGTCGGCGAATCT
>JARFQK010000259.1 GCA_029287815.1 Gammaproteobacteria bacterium | reverse complement strand
CACCTGGGGCTGACTGAGGCCGGTATCGGCTCCAAGGGCATAGTGGCCTCAACGGCCGCCCTGAGCATACTGTTGCACGATGGTATCGGTGACACCATCAGGATATCGCTGACCCCGGAACCCGGCGCTGACCGCACACGGGAGGTGATCGTTGCGCAGGAGATTCTTCAGACCATGGGTTTGCGGTCCTTCGTCCCCCAGGTCACGGCCTGCCCTGGTTGCGGCAGAACCACCAGCACGTTCTTTCAGGAACTGGCCTCCCAGGTGCAGGCTTATCTGCGGCGGCAGATGCCGGAATGGCGCCGTCAGTATCAGGGGGTCGAAGCAATGAATGTCGCTGTAATGGGCTGTGTGGTCAACGGTCCCGGAGAAAGCAAATTCGCGAACATCGGTATCAGCTTGCCAGGCACCGGTGAACGACCGGTCGCACCGGTGTACGAGGACGGAAAGAAAACCGTGACGCTGAAAGGCGATCATATCGCCGATGAATTCGAAGCATTGATCGATGCCTACGTCGAAAGAACCTACACGAAACGCGCTGGTTGAGCGGCGGGGTTTATCAACGCAAAGACGCAGAGCGTATCTTTAACGCAAAGACGCTAAGGCGCAGAGGCCGCAAAGAAAAACTTTTGTTTTGTTGAGACACATCTCGTCATCGCGCTGGCAGCGAGATTTCTGCTGAACGTTGGAAGCTCTCCAGGATGGCTACCCAGTCTCATGCGCACGGGCGGCTTGGCGGGATAAATTGGAATCATGCGATCTAGGCCGCTAGCGCGCTGTTCACGACGCACTCCACCACGGCCGACAAACAGTCTTACCCTTTGCGGCCTCTGCGCCTTCGCGTCTTTGCGTTAAGATTTTCGCCGCGTTTCTGCGTTGAGGATCAGAGCTCGTCAGGCCGATGCCTTGTGCGATACCACCTTGCGGCGCTGTTTGACCGCCTCGGCCAGTTCCTGCAACAGCACTTCGGTCGTCTCCCACGCAATACAGGCATCGGTCACGCTTTGCCCATAGGTCAGCTTCTGCCCAGGTATCACATCCTGCCTGCCTTCGACCAGATTGCTTTCCATCATCACACCAATAATGTGAGTCTCGCCGGCACTGAGCTGCTTCGCCACATCCCGACAGACATCGGCCTGGCGACGGTAATCCTTGTTGCTGTTGGCGTGCGAGCAATCCACCATGACCTCGGGACGAAGTCCGTTCTGTGTCAATTGCTCGGCCGCCTGAGCGATACTCCTGCTGTCGTAATTCGGCTGATTGTTGCCACCGCGCAAAATAATGTGACAGTCGTTATTACCGGTGGTCGAGAAAATCGCCGAATGCCCTTGTTTGGTGAGTGACATGAACACGTGCGGCCTTGAGGCAGCACTCACAGCATCGATCGCAATCTTTAAGCCGCCATCGGTGCTGTTCTTGAAACCGATCGGACAAGACAGGCCGGAGGCCAGCTCGCGATGGCCCTGACTTTCTGTAGTGCGCGCGCCAATTGCGCCCCAGCTGATCAAATCTGCGATGTATTGTGGAGAAATCAGATCGAGAAATTCGGTGCCGGCAGGCACGCCCTCCTCTGCAAGATCGAGCAGTAGGTGGCGGGCCAGACTGAGACCTTTGTTGATGTGAAAGCTCTCGTCCATGTCCGGATCATTGTTCAGACCTTTCCAGCCGACCGTCGTGCGTGGCTTTTCGAAATAGACACGCATCACGATGCACAACTCACTGGAAAGACTGGCGATCAATGGTCTCAAGCGACTGGCGTATTCGCGGGCAGCCACTGGGTCATGAACCGAGCACGGGCCGACGATAACGACCAGACGGTCATCTTCGCCATGCAGGATTTTGTGTATCGCCTTGCGGGTCTTGTGAACGGTTTCAGAGGCGGTCTCAGTCGTAGGAAACTGGTTATGCAAGGTCTCGGCTGGCTCGACCTCGTGCATACCGCTTATTCGAATATCGTCGGTCTTATAGATCATCAAACGGGCCCATCAGTAAGACTCATCATTATATTGCATCTCTCGCAGAATTTCCGGCAACTCAGCCAGGCTGCGGATATGATGATCGGCCTCACACTCGGTATGGCTCCAGTCGCGTTCACTGCGATTCACCCAAACCGTGCGGATCCCCGCTTCACTGGCCCCGAAAATATCGCGTTGTTCATCGTCGCCGATGTGGACGGTCTCCGAAGGCACCGCTCCGGCTCTTGACATCGCCGTCTCAAAGACCAGTGGATGCGGTTTCTGGTAACCTACCTCCGCTGCGGAGACCGAGAAATCGAACCAGCGGTCGATGCCGGTCAGGCTAATGTCCGCGTTGCCATTGGTCACCGCGACCAGAGTATACTCGCTGCTCAACCGATCCAGCGCCGGCGCCACATCTGCATACAGCTCGACCTCCTGCCGGGCCTGAAAAAAGACCTCGAATGCCTCCTCGATCCAGTCATAGGCGAGGCCGATTTCATCGCTCAGCGCCCTCAATGATTCGATGCGCAACTTCGACATATCGTGCAGAAGCTCGGGACGCTGCTGTATGAACGTGCGCCG
>JARFQK010000200.1 GCA_029287815.1 Gammaproteobacteria bacterium | reverse complement strand
GGAATCGACAGCCTGCCGTTGAGCAGGAAATGGAGCAGGTTCTCGAGGCCAGGATTGTGGCCAACCAGCATCACACGCCTGGCTTGTGCCGGACAGCCCTCGAGCACATAAAGCAGGTCCTCAGCAGTGGCCAGATAGATGTGCTTTTCCCGACCGATCTTTTTTTTCTTCACGCCGAGGGCTTCACAGGCGACTTCCGCCGTCTGCAGTGCGCGCCTGGCCGGCGATGCGATCACATAATCCGGGACCAGCTTGTGGCGCTTCAGCCATTGTCCCACGGCAGACGCCGCTTTCTTGCCGCGCTTCTTCAGTGGGCGATTGAAATCCTCGTCATCGGTGCTCCAGTCTGATTTTCCATGCCTGAGCAATATGAGCGTTCGTGACATTGGTACTCCACGACGGTTAGAAAAAAGGCATTCCAAAAACAATGCGGTAAAGATTGGCGTCTTTGGTCATTTGCACACCGAATCCGAGCCGCGGGTTACTGGGCAACCAGGAATAGGCCGGTAGACTGACAGTAAAACCTATTTCGTTCTTGTTTTCCAGTGAAATCGGATTGTCCAGGGCGTCGACCAGTACCAGGTCTTTAAGATAGAAGTAATTGATGAAATACAGGCTGAAATCGATCCACGAACCATGGATTGTCAGGTTTGTCGGTATGTTGTAATCCAGCGCGGTTTCGAACACCGCGAAGTTTGAGTTCTGTTCCGTCTCGAGATTTCGCTGATCGGCATACAAAAACCGGTTGCCCAGCGTCAGTCGATGTCGGTCGAAGTCGAAGGTCGCAAAGCTCTTGGCGCCCGTGCCCAGGATGCGGATGTCGATATTGTTGGCCAGGTCTCTGGCCAGTCCAAGATCGAAGAAGGGTATCAGTTGCCAGTTGTGGCGCACCGGATAGTGATATTCGACACTGGGCACGACACTGATCGTGCCGACAGAATCCAGCGTCGGCGTCGTACCGTCGATGATCTCGTCAAAATTGGCGACACCGAGCGTGATCGGGTAGTTTATGGTCCAGCCAGAGTCATTGCTCGTCATCGGGCGCATGACCGTTGCTAGCGGGATCCTGAGGATGAACACATCGCCGCCGCCGGAAGCGTAGAAACCGGTACCGAGATAATTGCCGAAGGCGAAATTGATCAGCTCGACTTCGGATGCATCTTCGCTGCGTACGGAATTGACCGAAAAAATGACAGTCAACACAGTTACCAGAAACAGCCGCGGCAAAAAACCACGGAATAAACCGCCAACTGGAATCTTGTTAAAATTTCCTTCGGTTTTTCGCGGTAGCGGGTACATCACAGAACGCGGCTTTCATGAAGAGGCCGAATTGTGTCAGTATCCACCTTATCGCACAAGTATCGGTGAGGACTGATGGCAAGTTGGGATCAATCGGCTCTCTCTTTGTCGGCACAAACGCCAACTTTCGTGCGCTCGGTGTATTTCCGCTACGCGCTCATTCTGATTCTCTCTACCGCATTGGCGGCGTCGCGCACCGTTTTCGCGAGTGAATACAGCCCGCCTGGGCTTTATGATATCGAGCACCTGACGCTGGACAACGGCATGGATGTGATTTTCAAGCAAAGATCCGGTGTGCACACGCTTGCAGTCAGGCTCTGGGTGGGTGTTGGCATGCAGGATTTCAAGTGCGAGGACCAGGAGACCCCGCATTTTCTCGAGCATTTGCTGTTTACCGGCACTTCCCGCTTTACCGAGGCGGAGCTCGAACACCTGGTTGCCGACCACGGTGGCAGTTGGAACGCTTTTACCGGTAACGAGGAAACGGTGTATCAAATGGATATCTACAGCCGTTTTCCAGATGTTGCAATCCGAACATTGCACGAGATCCTGACCGATTCGACGATTTCGGAGGAAAACGTAAACACTTCGAGAGAAATCATCTACCGCGAAGTCGGTGGCAAACCGTCGAAAATACGTCAATGGTTCCGTCTTCGTGGTGTCGGTATCAATGGCACGGAGAAAGCCGTGATCAAGCTGCTGCCCGGCGTGGATTATGTCTGCGAGGGCCTGCGAACCGCAGACCATATCACTCGACAGGATATCATCGATACCTACAGCCGCTATTACGTACCCGAGAACATGGCACTCATCGTCGTTGGTGATTTCGAGCGTGAAACCATGCTCGCGCTGATCGAACAGACCTTTGGCCGCATTCCCTCGACGAGCGCGCCAGAGCGCCAGTTGCCCGTACCTGGCGAAGTGAACGATTTTACAGAAGAAACAGGGACGCTTTCTCCACTATTGAGTAACGATGCGGTCGTCGGGATGATGTTCAGGATTCCCGGGTTCTGGTCGGACGATGTGTTTCCGTTGATGATCATCGAACATTATCTGCATTTTCGCCTGAGCGAAGAGATTCGGATCAAGCGTGGGTTGTCGTATTCTCCCGGTGTGTGGCGTGAAAACTTGAGTACGTTTGGGCTTCTCAGCCTTTATGCCGATGTGGATCTCGACGATATCAACGCGGCGCTCGGTATTATGAAAGCCGAGATCGACAAAGTGGTAACCGAAAGCATGGACAACGACCTGCTGCAAAAAGCCAAGATGAAGATACTCCTGCAAAACGTTCAGGGCTACGAATCGAACTCGCAGTTTGCGAATTATTACGCCTCCGACTATGTCCATTTCAGGGAGAAAGGTTATTTCGAGGACGTCGAAGCGAGAATAGAAGCCGTCACGCCCGCCGATATCGCCCGTGTTGCCCGGCAGTATTTGTCACTGGAAAAGGGTGTCGTGATCGTGGAGAAGCCGACGCTGACACTGACCCAATTTTATCTGTTTTTGGGCTTGCTCGCTGTCGCGCTGATCGTTATTGCTTTTTACCTGTACGCAAGGACCCATAAACGAATCATCAGGCGGAAATGACGGTCCATCCTTGCCAGGTGCCATGCGTTTGTTTGATCAGCTGCTGCCTTTTGCTGGTTGCCTGCGGCGGTTCAGAACAGCAAAAGGCCGACCTGATCAGTCAGATCCTGCAGAAGAAAGAACTCGTCATACTGACCACTAACCAGCCGACCACCTATTACATCGATCGTGAAGGCGATCCGGCCGGGCCGGAGTATGATATGACCAGGTCATTTGCCGGTATGTTGGGTGTGCAGGCACGCTATGTGATTCTGGATTCAGCCGAAGCGGTGATCGATGCGCTCAGAAACGGCGAC
>JARFQK010000175.1 GCA_029287815.1 Gammaproteobacteria bacterium | reverse complement strand
AGTCTGCTCCGACTGGCTGACTATGTGATCGAACATCATTATCCCGATCTGAAGGAATCCGCGAACCCTTATCTTTCATTGCTCGAATCGGTAATCGAAGGACAAGCGCCACTGATTGCCAGATGGATGCAGCTGGGGTTCATTCACGGTGTGATGAATACGGACAACATGTCGATCCTGTGCGAAACCATTGACTATGGTCCGTGTGCGTTCATGGATCACTATGCCCACGACAGGGTTTTCAGCTCCATCGATCATTACGGACGTTATGCCTACAAAAACCAGCCGAATATCGGTCTGTGGAACCTGTCCCGATTTGCAGAGTGTTTGTTGCATTTGATTGATCCGGATACCGAAACCGCTGTCGACATCGCCAAGGATCGGCTCGAAAGGTTTGTTCGTTCCTATCAAAAGCACTGGCTGACCGGCATGCGCGCCAAACTCGGACTGGACTCGGAATCTGATCAGGATCAGGATCTGATCGAGGAGCTGCTGCATATCATGTCCAGTGAGAAAGCAGATTTCACTCAGGTGTTTTATCAGCTTTCTTTGCTTGACCTGGATGGCTCGAATGATCAGACCGCGCTCGCCTTGTTCGGCAAAGCGGAATCATTCAGCCACTGGATTGCCAAATGGCGTCAGCGACTGCAGCGAGAGTCCAGCGACGATAAGTCGAGAAAAGCCGCGATGCGCAGGGTGAATCCGGCTTTCATACCTCGAAATCATTTGATCGAGGCGGCGATCAGGGCCGCAGAGGACAATGGCGACTTCTCCGCTTTTTACGCGTTGCACCAGGTTTTGCAAAAGCCATTTGACCACCAGCCCGGCAAGGAAGTCTATATGCAGGCACCGAAACCACACGAAACCGTGCATCAGACGTTTTGTGGAACATGAACGGTGATGTGCCGGCTTTGAGGCGGATTGCCGCTCGAAGGCGGGCTACCCTATGCACCAGCTCCCGCGATCTTGGCTAATCTTCGTCATCGCCCCACTCGTTGATATTACCGGACACCGGATCGATAGAAAATTCAACGGGCTGTCCGTATCGGTAGGCTTCAATCTCCCAAACACCCTCTTCGTATTCGACCTCCAGGATCGGCATATAACCGTTGCGCTCTAGCGCATTGATGATCGTTGACAATGACCTTGATCCGGGCGGCGGAATATCAGACCATTGGCCCTGTGAAGGCTGATCGAGATGGGCATAGGGATGCGCTGGTGGGTACAGATATATCGAGCCATCGGGCCCGGCCAGGGTTTTCCAGCCCACGCTAGCGAGCAACTGCTGGAAATCCTCGGCGTTCTTTGGTAGCCCCTCAGCGCTCGCGGTGGCCGCATAAAGCGATGATAAAATCAGGAATGTCAGCGCGGCAAGGCTCAGACAGCGCGGTTTGTCGCTGCAAATTTGCGTCGTCATCGTGTGCTCCGTTGTGGCAGATGGTAACCTGGCGATTTACGTGACGTGCCTTGCTGACCGACCATAGCATGAGCCCAGAGCGTAGCCGTCTCCGAAATGACTCTGGATCCCGTGGGCACGTCTGGTCGCAAGATTAAACCATCGGGTTTTTCGCGGTACCTGAGCATTCTGCCTCATTTGATACTCTAAAGACAGTGTATCTATGATTTGGCAGAATACCCGCAAGCTGGCTTGCGCGGGCTCGCCCCTGTTATGATCGGGCAATCGTTCCGATTCGATCGGGCGTCTTCGAGAGCGCTGGCTCGGAGATTGAAAAGGTGAAAAGGGGAGGGCCACCGATAGTGTTAGTGCGCGTCCTCACCATCTGACTGGAGGAATAACGGCATGCCGAAATGGCTGCGTATACTGATCGGTTTGATTTTGATGTTCGCTACTGTGGGTGTGGCGACGTGGCAGGCCCTGCTGGCTGTATAGTGATGGCGAAGCGACAACAACAGGCCTTACCCGACATTTTGGAAGCGCTTGCGCGTGAGGGCGTCAACCTCGCCGCGCGCTGGGTGCCCAGGGGCGCGGCAGAGATGGAAAAGCAGGCCAAGCTGGCCGCTCGGGAAATTCAGAATTACCGCGAACGCAGGCAGGAAGTTGCCGCACGCACGCCGCGCAAGGCACGCCTGCTCTGGTTGCTCCCTCTACCGCTGATCCCAGCGACCCTGATCGCGCTGGGGGGTGGCGAATTTAACACGTTCCTGGCCAATGCGGCTGCGTATGGCCTGTTTCTCGGTGGTGCGATACTGGCGCGGAGGGGCTTTCAACAGGAAGTCAGCCAGAAACAACAGCGTTACCAGACCGCTGTGAGGTTTCCATTCAAGACGGCGGGCGGGTTGGTTACCGGGCTGGCCACAGCCCTGACCGCCTGGGGCGGCGTCGGACACAGCCCGGCGGTCGCGTTGGCTTTCGGCGTTGGAGCATTTGCCGCGTTCGTGCTGCTGTACGGGCTGGATCCACGACGCCAGTCCAGCGTGGTTGAGGCCAGTCACGCGAATGCCGACCGTGTCGCCGAGGCACTTCAGCAAGCGGAGCAGAAAATCTTTGCGATCGACCAGGCGCGGGCGAAGATCAATCAGTTTGAGCTGGACCAGCGCCTGAAACGAATCACTGCACTGGCACGTGATATCCTGGCAGAGATTGCCCGCGATCCGAGGGATTTGCGCCGCGCGCGCAAATTTCTGACCACTTATCTGGACGGCGCACAGCGCGTGATCGCGGGCTACGCCAAGGCGCATGCTGACAGACGCGCGACTACGCTGGAAGAAAATTTTCGGCGGATTCTGGTCACCATTGAGCAGGTCTTCGAGCAGCAGTATCAGCGATTGTTGCAGAACGACCTGCATGAGCTGGATGTCCAGATGGAAGTACTTGAAACCCAGCTCAAGCGCGAGGGCTTGGGTTGATCTCAAGATTGATCGAGGAAAAAGTGATGATTGATGAGACCGAACTCAAGACGATTGAAGCTGACCTGTTACAGGGCAAGGCACCGATGCAGTATGCGCAGGCTGATGCGGCAGAGCGCACGGCAATCGACGCTCTGATGCAGGAGATCGATCTGAACGACAGCCACAGTCTCCTATATTTCGGCGCCCCCGCCCAGCAACAACTGGCCAGCGTCTCCGATGACATGCTCGAGGGCGTGCGCAACAAGGATACCGGACCGGCTGGTGCGGCGCTGAATGACATGGTGAGCACGGTCAGAGGCTTCGACCTCGGCGCGCTGGATCCCAAACGCAAGCCGGGCTTTTTTGCGCGTTTGCTCGGCAAGTCCAAGCCGGTGGCTGAGTTCTTGCAGCGTTACGAGCAAGTGCGCGATCAGATCGATGCGATCGGTGATGATCTCGAGCGCCACAAAACGCAACTGCTGATCGATATCACTTCGCTCGACCGCCTTTACGCAGCCAATCTCGAGTATTTCCACCATCTTGAGCGCTATATCACGGCAGGTGACGAGAAGTTGAGGCAGATCGACGAGCAGGCAATTCCGGCGATGGAGCGGGAGGCGGCGGATAACGAGTCGGTGCTCGCGGCGCAGCAGCTGCGTGATCTGCGTGCCAGCCGCGATGCGCTGGAGCGGCGCGTGCATGACCTCAAGCTGACGCGCCAGGTTGCAATGCAGAGTCTGCCCAGTATCCGTCTGGTGCAGGAGAATGACAAAGGACTGGTCAACAAGATCGTTTCTACGACGGCCAATACGCTACCGCTGTGGCGACAGCAGTTGGCGCAAGCCGTGACCATACACCGGTCCCGCGAGGCCGCCGATACGCTGCGTTCTGCCAGCGACTTGACCAACGAGCTGCTGATGGCCAATGCCGAAAACCTGAAGCAGGGCAACGTCGAGGCGCGCAAAGAGATCGAAAGGGGCGTGTTCGATATCGACGCGGTCGAGAAGGCCAATGCTGCGCTGATCGAGACCATCGAAGACAGTCTGCGTATTGCTGATGAAGGGCGTAAAAAGCGTGCCGAGGCCACCCATCAGCTCGAATTACTGGAGTCCGAGCTGCGCAACGCATTGGTCAGCGCCAGCGCGCGGGTGAACCCCAGCGACTCATAAATTGGGCGGGCTGCGGTACCCCGCCAATTGTGCAAGGCACCGGTTGGCCCGATCAGCCGGCCAGGCCGCCAGCCCGCGTGAACTCAGGCGGCGAGTTGACAGTTCTCGCCCAGCGGCACGAAGAAGCCTGCCGCAAACTCGACCGCCGACGGCAAGTCAAAAATCTCTCGAGTTTCCGGTGATTCTGCCAGCCACTCGCGGGCGAGCGATTCGTTGGCCAGGAACATCATTTCCATGCACAAAGACTCTGCACAGACGACGTCATTTGTCGCCGCGCCCCAGTTGATACCAAACCAGGCATCCAGCGTGCCGTCACTGAATTCAGTGCCGTTTTGTTGCAGGTAAATTGGTGCACCGGTTGCGCGGCATTGCGAATCAATCACGGTTGGTACGTTGAACATTGGACTTACAGCCAGTGCATCGAGCGCACACATGCAATGTGCGGTTACGCCATTGACATGGACTATGTGTTCACGCTCTTGCGACGTGAACGGGTAGGCCCCAGCGGGATTGCCATCAGCATCCAGCACGATCAGCTTGCTGTCAACAATGTTGTTCAGTGACTGTTCGGCATTGTCGACGAGACCGGCAACTTCCTGACGCGTCAGCGTGCGCCCCTGTTGCACGTAGCTGTTCAGCAGCTTGCAATACAGCGACGCATCGTCATTGTTCAATGATTTCAGGCCCGACAAAAGCGGGAGTATAGCATCGAGTCGTTCCAGTGCTGCACTTACTTCAGTGTTCATGTTGGTCTACCTCTCTGTTAATCATTGGTCCGCAGAACCGCCATATCCTGGCCAGACACCTGACATATTTTTTCAGTCGCTCTCGCGCTAGCCGCGGCCAGGCGGTGTCACAATCGCGTCGCTTGCTTGCCCCTGCTAGCCGAACTACATCAACGCATTGATCAGCGAAGATCGTGCGTTGTTCGTAGCTAAGGTCATCAAGCTGTACATTTGAGCCATCGTGTGTTGTATTAATAAGCAACGCGAGGCGCAGCATAGCACGTCAACTCAAGGCAACAAACGTACGAAATTGGCGCCTTTTACGGCCTTTGACGTGGCTGCCACTACCAGGTCGCCAGGTCAATGACCGCCTTAGGGATTGTCGCAAAGCGGTCGAGCTGCTGCGACCGAGCGGGCGGAAAAAGACTGCATTGCCAGTCCAGCCGAACTCGATCAACTAGAGCGTAGACCACGACAGTTTGTTGAACATTACCATTATTCGTGATAGTTATAGATAAACCAATGCCTCAACTGGACCACTGCTGGAGGGCCAAAACGATGAAAGTCGAACTTTTTAATGACGGAAACCATATTTGCATGGCCTACGAAGATGATGTCAGCGACAGTGGTGGTGTGCAAGCCAACCAGTTTCTCATCGTCCACGACGGCCATGCGGCTGTCCTCGATCCCGGGGGCGATCTGACTTACGCAGGGCTCTACACGCACTTGAACGATCAGATCACTGTGAAAGATCTGGATTACGTGATCGCGTCCCATCAGGACCCCGATGTGATCTCATCCTTGAGCAAATGGGTCGTTGGCACCGAATGCAAGGTGGTTGTCCCCCAGCTGTGGGTGCGCTTCGTACCGCATCTGTGCAGAAACGCCAAGGTCAGCGCACTCATGGAACGCGTGATTCCGATTCCGGATGAAGGCATGACCATCCGCATTGGCGATGCGCCACTGGTAGCGCTTCCCGCACACTTTCTGCATTCCGAGGGTAACTTCCAGTTCTATGATCCGATCAGCAAAATCCTGTTCTCCGGCGACCTCGGTGCATCGTTGCTCGAAGGGCAGGATGCCGGAGCGGCGGTCCAGGATTTCGAGGCGCATATCCCCCTGATGGAAAAATTCCACAGACGCTACATGAATTCGAATAAGGTGTGTCGTTTCTGGGCTAACATGGTGCGGGATTTGGACATCGAGTGGATTGTTCCCCAACATGGGTTGCCGTTCAAGGGCAGGGAAATGGTCGACAATTTTATCGACTGGATCGAAAATCTAGAATGCGGCGTCGATTTGATGACACAG
>JARFQK010000106.1 GCA_029287815.1 Gammaproteobacteria bacterium | reverse complement strand
AGTGGATAGCGATACGAAAACGGCTGCGCCATCAACACCATCGCTTCGTAACAGGCACTGTCCCCATGCGGGTGATATTTACCGAGCACATCGCCGACGGTACGCGCGGATTTCTTATGCTTTGAAGCCGCACTCAAACCCAGCTCGGACATCGCATAAATGATCCGCCGCTGCACCGGCTTGAGCCCATCGCCGATATAAGGCAAGGCGCGATCGAGAATCACGTACATGGAATAATCCAGGTAGGCTTTCTCGGTAAACTCCGCAAGCGGTTGTTTTTCGATACCCTCGAAGTCGATTTCAGTCTGATCGGTCATAATTTATCGCTGTATTCATGCACGGTTGGTTTTAACGCAAAGACGCAGAGGCGCAAAGAGCGCAGAGGATTATTGGGGTTTTGGTGCCGGTCATGTCTTCCAATTGTTAATCGTTTTACTGGCATCAATCGCATCGCCGTGTCGTGCCGAGGTTCGCCACATACTGTACTCTCTGTCCACAAAAAACCAAAAAAACCTTTGCGTGCTTTGCGTCTCTGCGCCTTTGCGTTACAAAATACCAATAATTTTTTTGCGGCCTTTGCGCCTTTGCGTCACAGAATACCAATAATTCTTTTGCGACCTTTGCGCCTCTGCGTCTTTGCGTTGAAAAAGCCGCCGCGGCTACACTACCGCCAGGTCGCCTTTCTTTTCCAGCCAGGCTTTTCTGTCGGGTGCGCGTTTTCGGCCCAGCAGCATGTCCAGCATCTGATTGGTCCTGTCGCCCGGGTCGACAGTCAGTTGCACCAGTTTGCGGGTGTCCGGCGCCATTGTTGTGACCCGCAACTGCATCGGATTCATCTCACCAAGGCCTTTAAAGCGTGTCACGTGAACCTTGCCCCTCTTTTTTTCAGCGCTGATACTGTCGAGCACACCTTCTTTTTCCGCCTCATCGAGCGCATAAAAAACTTCTTTGCCAACGTCGATCCGGTACAGTGGCGGGACCGCGATATAGATGTGTCCGGTGTCGACCAGGGGTCGAAAATGGCGCAAGAACAGTGCGCAAAGCAGCGTCGCAATGTGATAACCATCGGAGTCTGCATCTGCCAGAACGCAGACCTTGCCATAGCGCAAGCCGCTGATATCCGACGAGCCCGGCTCCACGCCCAGTGCAACCGAGATATCGTGCACTTCCTGTGACGCCAGCACTTGGTCCGGCGACACCTCCCAAGTGTTCAGGATCTTGCCCCGTAGCGGCATAATGGCCTGATATTCCCGGTCGCGTGCCTGTTTGGCTGAACCGCCGGCAGAATCACCCTCGACCAGAAATATCTCGGTTCGATCCGTGTCTTGCGACGTGCAGTCCGCCAGCTTGCCGGGTAAAGCCGGCCCTGATGTAACCTTTTTTCGGACTACCTTCCGCCCGGCACGCAAACGCTTTTGTGCATTTTCGATCGCGAGCATCGCGATTGCTTCGCCGGCATCGGTGTGCTGGTTCAACCATAAACTGAATGAATCCTTGACCACACCCGAAACAAAGGTTGCACATTCTCGTGAGGACAGGCGCTCCTTGGTTTGCCCGGAAAACTGTGGATCCTCGAGCTTGACAGAAAGCACATAACAGACCCGATCCCAGACATCTTCTGGGCTAATCTTGACGCCTCGAGGTATCAGACTTCTGAATTCGCAGAATTCGCGCAGCGCATCGGTCAAACCACTACGCAAGCCGTTGACGTGCGTACCCCCCTGTGCCGTTGGAATCAGATTGACATAGGATTCGGTCACCATCTCAGCACTATCGATCAGCCAGGTTACCGCCCAGTCGACGGCCTCATTCTTGCCCGCCATGCTATCGGTGAACGGCTCCAGCGGCAGTGTCTCTTTATCGTAAAGGCTCTCACCCAGATAATCCTGCAAGCCGCCTTCATAAAACCAGGTTTGTTTGTCGCCGCTCTTCTCATCGAAAAAGCTGACCTCCAGCCCTGGACATAGAACCGCCTTGGCACGCAAAACATGCTTGAGACGCGGAACAGAGAAATTGACGGAATCAAAGTATTTCTCGTCCGGCCAAAAGCGAATGAATGTACCGGTGTTACGTTTACCGACGGTGCCGGTCTTCCTCAGCTTCGAGGTAACTTGCCCCTTCTTGAACGCCATCGCGTAGGCAGCGCCATCGCGCTTGACCTCAACCTCCAGTTTTGACGACAATGCATTGACGACAGACACGCCGACGCCATGGAGGCCACCGGAAAACTGGTAGTTCTTGTTGGAGAATTTGCCGCCAGCGTGCAGCCGCGTCAATATGACCTCGACCCCAGGAATGCCCTCTTCTGGATGCTTATCCACTGGCATACCGCGACCGTTGTCACTGACCGACAGAGAACCATCCTTGTACAGAACGATTTCGATCCCGCTAGCGTGACCAGAAATGGCCTCATCGACGCTATTATCAACAACTTCCTGTGCAAGATGATTGGGGCGACCGGTATCGGTGTACATGCCCGGCCGTTTTTGCACCGGCTCAAGTCCGGTTAATACCTCGATCGCTGAGGCATCGTATCTACTCATATTCTTTATAATCCGCTTAACCCTTCTAAACGTGGTTTTCTACCGACTGGTGCCGGCGGCTCCGTTGTCATTTACACCCGCTCAGCTTACACCTATGCTATCAGTCTATGACGCGAACGAACAGACCTGTCGATAGCCTGACCGCAGCGCAGCCCGACATGAATGCCACCGTATCGGCATCAGCGGGTACCGGCAAGACCTGGTTACTGGTCACACGAATCATACGCCTGTTGCTGGCTGACGCAGAACCGGCAAGCATACTCGCGCTGACATTCACCCGAAAAGCGGCCGCAGAAATGCAGATGCGCCTGCAAGAACGTCTGTACCAGCTCGCGACTGCAGATGATAAAACCGTAGCCACACTGTTATTACAAACCGGCAGCGCCGATTCCAGAGAAACCATCGCCAAATCACGAGACCTGTACGAGCATTCAATGCACGCCAATTTCCCCGTCCGCTTGCAGACTTTTCATTCATTCTGTCAGGATATTTTATCGCATTTTCCGCTAGAAGCGGGCATCACTCCGGGTTTCGAGTTGCTGGAGAATACTGCGCTGATACAACAAATGGCCTGGGAGGAACTTTTTGCCGAGGCCACCCGCGACGCGCAGGGCAAACTGGCAAATGATCTTGATGTCTTGATGCAGGCCTGTAACGGCCCCGCCAACACGAGAGCCGCACTCAACAGCATGCTCACCCACCGCAGCGACTGGTGGGCCTTCACCGAACACAGCGAAGATGCTGCGGCTTATGCCACTGAGCGGCTGCAAAAGCAGCTGCAAATCGATAGTCAGGCCGACCCTTATCGCCAGTTCTTCTCCCGGGTCAGCACCGAGCAACTCCGACGCTTTGCGGACCTGTCCTCTCGACACCCCACCAAAACCAACCTGAGCCAATGTCAACATATTGAGCGGGCTTTAAACGCGATCAGCCAGCCTGACCAGGCCTTCAGCCTGCTGCAACCGGTTTTTCTGACCACCCGACAAACGCCTCGAGCACGCAAACCGAGCAAGGTGCAGGCGGCCAAAATGGGCAGCGATGGCGAAGCGGTCTACCTCGATCTACATGCCGGTATCTGCGCCGCGATGCTGGAGACACTGGAATCGGTAAAACGCGCACATGCGCTGCGATTGAACGCGGTCTGGTATCGGGCAGGTCAACGCTATATCGAGCGCTACCAACAGTTGAAACGCGAGCAACGCGTTCTCGACTTCACTGATCTGGAGTGGAACTGTTACCGCCTGTTGACTGCAGCCGACAACGCACATTGGGTGCAATACAAGATCGACCAGCGCATCAACCATGTGTTGATTGACGAGTTTCAAGATACAAATCCAACGCAATGGCAGTTGATAACACCATTGTTGGCAGAAATGGCGGCCGGATCTGACGAGCGCCCACGCAGTTTTTTCATCGTCGGTGATGAGAAACAATCGATCTACAGTTTCAGGCGTGCAAACCCGGCATTGCAGCAACGGGCATCCGACTATCTGGCCCAGAACATGTCAGCCATACAGGTCCACCTTGATGCATCCCGGCGCTCGTCGCCAGCGGTGATCGATACTGTGAATGCGCTCTTCCGCCAGGATCAGATCAAGCCTGTGATGCCGGAATTTCTGGCACACAGCACCCACCTGGAACAGCTTCCCGGACGGGTCTCATTGTTTCCGTTGAGCGCCCCAGACTCTGTAGACGAACAGCCAGCTGCCGACGATGAATGCTTCGAACTCAGAAATCCGCTGTTGGCTCCCAGGCCGGAAAATACCAGAAACGCCCGCTTCGATGAAGCCATGTTGATCGCAGATCAGATCGAAAAGATGATCGACGCGCAAACCTTGATTACTGCACAAGACCAAAATGATCACAGTTGCATCCGCCCGATCGAATATCGTGACATCATGATTCTGCTCCGCAATCGCACGCACATGAATGTATACGAATCCGTCCTTCGTGATCGCGGCATCCCATTCACTGGCAGCCAGCGCGGAAGCCTTCTCGACAACCAGGAGATACAGGACCTGGAAAGACTGCTGGACAGCTTGATTACACCGTTCAACAATCTGTCGATCGCCCAAGTGCTGAAGTCGCCAATCTTTGCGGCAACCGACACTGACCTGACCGACATCGCACGAATGGATGATGCTGGAAACTGGTACCAGCGCCTGCTCAACCTGGCAACACGGTTCGAAACGGGACACCCGCTCAAGCGCGCTGCAACCCTGCTTTCTGACTGGCGCAGCAGGGCCGACACGATGCCTGTTCACGATTTACTCGACCGGATCTACGCAGAGGGCAATATCATCCAGCGTTACGTTTTCTCGGTGCCGGTATCGCAGCGACAGCGTGTGCGCGCCAATCTGCACCGTTTTCATGAACTCTCACTGGAGCTCGATAGCGGTCGTTACCCCAGCCTGAGCCACTTCCTGCACTACCTGCGAAGCGTTCGCGGACACAGCGATGGTCGCCCGGATGAACCGACGGTGACTCACGGTCAATCCTGCGTCAACTTGATGACCATCCACGCGAGCAAAGGGCTCGAGGCACCAGTCGTTATCCTGGCCGATTGCGACAATCAGGGCAAACACAACAATGCCTACGCCGCATTGGTGGAATGGCCGGCCGACAGCCACAAACCGACTGGCTTTCAGTTGATAACCGGCAAACAGGACGTCGATCAGAAAACGGCCGCGAACTTGGAACGCAGACAGCTGGCACAACAGCGCGAGGAGCTCAACCTGCTTTATGTCGCAGTGACGCGCGCACGCCAGTACCTTTTGGTCACCGGCAGCGCCTGCAGAGAGCGTTCGGGCTGGCACGAATATATCGAAACAGCCATGAAAACACTGGCTTCCCCTGACGTCGACGGGGACTTTCACTATGAAACAGGGCGATACAAGGATATTGACGTCGAACAAGGCGCACCGGCTGAAGCCGAGCCTCTAGCTGCCGTTGATAGCCGTCTGACGCATCCAATCCACATCCGTATCGCGACAGAGCAACTGATTGCACCCAGTCACAGCATCCACGATGAGACGGCAGGCAATGTCACCACGCACGCGGCTGATGGCGCCCTGCGTGGCATCGTCATCCATCGCGCCCTCGATTTGATGAGCCGCACACCCGCGCTGACACTGGCACAGACAAAGCAGCGCATCCTGCAGGAATCAGCAGCGCTTGATCCGACCGACCTGGACAGCTGGCTGGCCGAGGCGGACAGCATATTGAACCACCGCGACTTCGCTTTGATATTCAAGCCTGCTGGCGATCTCAAGGCGGTGAATGAAATGCCGTTGTTGTACCGGCACGACAACCGAATTGTTCACGGCCAGATCGACCGCTTGATCATCGGTGAAAACCAGATTCTGCTGATCGATTACAAAACGCATCAGGTTCGCAATCCGGCTGAGCTTGATGAGCTCGCGACAGTCTTTGAAGAACAAATGAGGCTTTATTGCAGAGGCGCAAAGCAGCTCTGGCCGGAGCGAGCGATAAAAAGTGGCCTGCTGTTTACCTCCAGCGCCCGCCTGACGTGGCTCGACTCAATCGAACAGTGTTGAGCCAGCCCCATTTCAATATAATACCCATAGGCACTACGTTTTTGTCGGATGAGCGTTTAAAATGTCAGGCGCTTTCGGCCTCGGCCAACCTGCTTCACGCAGGCTAGCCGATTTTCCTGAATCCCGCAAAGAGTGAACTATGCAAACGACCAACACCAAGTCTGAATTTGAACAGATCATCCAGGCCAGGCACCACGATCCATTTAACGTTCTTGGCAAACACGCTGAGAATGGAACGGAGTTTGTGCGGGCTTTTCTGCCAGGGGCAGACCGGGTATTCATCGCTGAGGGCAATCTGCCGTTGGAGCGTATCGCCGGAACCGATCTGTTTGAATGGCGCGGCTCGCCGGGAACGGTCCCCGATCACTACCGCCTGATCTGGCATCAGGATGGACACGCAGAACGCATCGCACACGATCCGTATAGCTTTGCGCCCCAGTTACAGGATTTTGATCTGCATCTGTTCGGCGAAGGCAAACACCACCATGCCTATCGTTTCATGGGAGCTCACCCACATGAAATCAACGGCATAAGCGGCATCCTGTTCGCGGTATGGGCGCCCAATGCGGGACGTGTAAGTGTCGTCGGCCAATTTAACCAGTGGGATGGTCGTCAGCACCCGATGCGCGTTCGCGGTAGCAGCGGTATCTGGGAGCTTTTCATACCTGACCTGGAGCCAGGCGGCCTGTACAAGTACGAAATCCGCAATCGACACACCGGTGATGTCTTTCTGAAGTCCGATCCCTATGCTCAGGCCTTCGAGGTGCGCCCTCAGACCGCCTCGCTGATCGCCAGACCGTCTGATCATGTATGGCAGGACCAGGATTGGATGGAGCAACGTAAAACACGGGACTGGCAACATGCGCCGATGTCGATCTATGAAGTCCACCTGGGCTCATGGCGGCGAGGCCCCGAGGGTGACTTCCTCGGGTATCGCCAGCTTGCCGAATTGCTGGTCAGCTACGTAAAAGACATGGGATTCACCCACATTGAACTGTTACCGATCACCGAGCACCCGTACGATCCGTCCTGGGGCTACCAGACTACCGGTTACTACGCTCCAACCAGCCGCTACGGCACAGCCGATGATTTTCGCTATTTTGTCGACTGTTTGCACCGCAATGATATTGGCGTCCTCCTTGATTGGGTGCCGGCACACTTTCCGAAAGATGCCCATGGCCTGGCCCGCTTCGATGGCACAGCTCTGTATGAGCACGAAGACCCGCGCCTTGGCGAACACCTAGACTGGTCTACGCTGATTTACAACTTCGGCCGCAACGAAGTCAAGAACTTCCTGCTCTCCAGCGCCGTGTTCTGGCTGGAAGAAATGCACCTCGATGGACTGCGCGTTGATGCCGTTGCTTCAATGCTCTATCTGGACTACTCGCGCGATGAGGGCCAATGGATCCCAAACCGTTACGGCGGCAGAGAAAACCTCGAAGCGCTGGACTTCCTCCGTGAGCTGAACGCAGCGGTTCATCAGGAGCAGCCCGGTGCGCTCATGATCGCCGAAGAATCAACCTCCTGGCCCCAGGTCAGCCGCCCAACCTGGACCGGCGGCCTCGGATTCGACATGAAATGGAATATGGGCTGGATGAATGACACGCTGAGCTATATGGCCAATGAGCCGATTCACCGCAGTTATCATCACGGCATGCTAACCTTCAGCATGCTGTATGCATTCACCGAGAACTTCCTGCTGCCGTTTTCACACGACGAGGTCGTGCACGGCAAGAGCTCGATGCTGTACAAAATGCCGGGCGATGAATGGCAGCGCTTTGCCAATTTACGCGCACTCTACACCTACATGTTTTGTCATCCCGGCAAAAAGCTGCTGTTCATGGGCACCGAGTTTGCCCAGGGTGAAGAATGGAGCAGTGCCGCTGTGCTGGACTGGTATGTGCTGGACTATCCTTACCATCGCGGCGTACAAAGCCTGGTCGCCGACCTGAACGGGCTCTATCGCAGAACCGCAGCGCTCTATCATTACGAATTCGACTGGCGCGGTTTTGAGTGGATCGACTGCCATGATTCCGGCAATTCGGTCCTGAGCTTTCTCCGCCGCTCCGATACGGGCTTTGTGATCACGGTGATCAACTTCACACCAGTTCCCCGCTACGGCTACCGTATCGGTGTACCCGAGCCCGGTGAATATCAAGAAATCCTGAATTCCGATGCGGACTGTTACGGCGGCAGCAATATCGGCAACGGCAGTCACCAGCTGGTCGCCGAAGACATCCCGTGGATGAACCAGGCGCATTCTCTGAGTCTAACCTTGCCGCCCTTAGCAGGTATTGTGCTGCAGTTGAAATGATCGGATGAACGGGGCCTCTACAGCCATCTGGCCCGGCCATGCCCACCCGCTCGGTGCGACCTGGGATGGCGAAGGTGTCAATTTTGCCCTGTTCTCGGAGCATGCGGAGAAGGTCGAGCTCTGTTTATTCGATCCTCGCGGCCGTCGAGAGACTACGCGAATCAATATGCGCTGGCACACCGATCAGGTCTGGCATTGTTATCTACCAGAGGCGCGACCCGGTCAACTCTATGGATACCGCGTCTATGGGCCCTACGAGCCTCAGAAAGGCCACCGTTTCAATCCTCACAAACTCTTGCTGGATCCGTACGCGAGGGACATGGTCGGTCAGGTGCGCTGGAACGACGCATTGTTTGGCTACACCATTGGCGACAAGTTGAGCGATCTCACTCCTGACACTCGCAACAGTGCGCACGGTATGCCCAAATCTCGTGTCGTGGATACCGCCTTCACATGGGGGGACGATCAGCCTTTACGCACGCCGTGGCACGACACGGTTATCTACGAACTACATGTCAAAGGGCTCACTATCCAGCACCCCAGCGTCCCTCTACCCTATCGCGGGACTTATGCGGGACTGGCAACAGAACCTGTTATCGAACATTTCAAACGCCTTGGTATCACCGCAGTGGAATTGATGCCCGTGCACACGTTTATCAATGATCGCCACCTGTCGCGCAACGGCCTGAACAATTACTGGGGTTACAACAGTATTGGTTATTTCGCACCCCATGCAGCGTATTCTGCAACCGGCGACATCAATGAATTCAAAACCATGGTCAAACGCCTCCACTCTAACGGTATCGAGGTCATTCTGGACGTGGTTTATAATCATACTGCAGAAGGCAATCACATGGGGCCCACGTTATGCTTTCGCGGTATCGACAATGCAGCCTTTTACCGTTTGATGGCTGATGAACCCCGTTATTATATGGATTACACGGGCTGCGGTAACAGTCTCAACATGATGCATCCCCGGGTGCTGCAGCTGATTACCGACAGTTTGCGCTACTGGGTCACGGAAATGCACATCGATGGTTTTCGCTTCGACCTGGCACCCACGCTGGCGCGCGAAGTACACGCTGTTGATCGTTTTGGCGCATTCCTCGACATCATTCATCAAGACCCGGTGTTGTCGCAGGTAAAACTGATTGCGGAGCCCTGGGACCTCGGCGAGGGCGGCTACCAGGTCGGCAATTTTCCGATTGGATGGACCGAGTGGAATAGCCGTTACCGCGATACGTTACGCGCCTACTGGCGCGGTGATGGCAGCCTGATCGGTGAGCTCGCCTACCGCATTACCGGATCCAGCGACTTGTACGAACACAGCGGCCGGCGCCCCTATGCCAGCATCAATTTTGTGGCCTGCCACGATGGTTTTACGCTGCAGGATCTGGTCAGTTATAACGACAAACACAACAAGGAAAACATGGAGGAGAATCGCGACGGCGAGAACAACAACCTCAGCTGGAACATGGGGGTTGAGGGCCCAGTCAGCAAGAACTTACACATCATTCAAGCCCGCGAACAACAAAAGCGCAACTTCCTGACGACGTTACTGCTTTCCCAAGGCGTGCCGATGTTTGCAGCGGGTGACGAAATGGGTCGTACACAGAAAGGCAACAATAACGCCTATTGTCAGGACAATGATGTGAGCTGGATCAACTGGGACCTGCTCAATAAGGACCAGCAGTTTCTGGGCTTTGTATCTAATTTGATCAAATTGAGAAAACGGCACCCGGTATTTCACCGACGGCATTTTTTCCAAGGTCGCCGCATCAAAGGCGCTTTCGTCAAGGACATATTCTGGCTGCGTCCCGACGGCAAGGAAATGAACGATGAAGAATGGAATCGAGACTATGTGCGCTGCCTGGGGCTGCTTCTGAATGGCAATGCTATCGAGGAGCAGGACGAGCGCGGCAGGAACATTCGTGATGACACGTTCCTATTGCTGTTGAATGCACACTCGCAGCCGATACCATTTCGGATACCCACCCACATCGGTATCGGCCGTTGGCTGGTCGCAGTAGACACGTCCTTCGAGACTGGCCGCCGCACAGATAACCGAACCTTCAACACCGGCGAACAGTATCCCCTAAGCCCGCGAACCTGCGTCTTGCTGAAGCTGATGCGAAAACCCCGCTAGGGGTCAGCAGCATCATGGGGTCAGAGTCACTTGAATCGCTAAGATTCAAGTGACTCTGACCCCATGATCATTCCGTAACGGCGGAAGACGCGCTGGCTCTGTTCAGTTCGTTGACCAGCTTCTTGGCAGGTACATAGCCGGGAAGCATGCTGCCGTCCTGGAGGATAATCGCAGGCGTACCACGCACGCCAAGTTTTCTGGATATCTGAAGATGTTCGTCGATCGGATTGTCACAGTCCTTGGCATCCAGCTCTATTCCAGCCTTGGCCTTGTCCAACGCATCGTTTTGGTCGTCCGAACACCACACCGTTACGGTCGTTTTGTAGTCACTTTGTCCCTTCAGCGGCATGAATACGTATCGGACCTCGATGCCACCCTCGAGATACTCATCCATTTCGCTATGCAAACGCCTGCAGTATGGACAATCTATATCGGTGACTACGGTGATGGTGTGCTTCACGTCCTCTGGTGTGTATACCACCATCTTATCCGCACCCAGCTGATCCAGCTGACTCAAACGGATGCCCGACATCGCATCTTCTGAGTAATTCTTTCTCGTTGACAAGTCGATCAGATTTCCGTCAACCATATACCGTGCGTCTTTGGTCATATAAATGACCTGCCCGGCAAGTATGACTTGATATAAACCCTCTATCGGCGTCTTGTTGATTTGAGCGACTTCATATTGAGGCAGACGTTTTGCGAGCGCCTGTTTCAACGCGTCAAATTCATCTTCGGCGTGCACCGGTAAAGCGAGCGCTAAAGCGGCTGCCAGCGTCATAATACGTAACATATTGTTCATAATACCAAAATTGTTAAAATCAGAACTCTAGACAGCCGCCATTATAGATAATTCCTTCGATCAATAGAAAGTTTTTGGCAAATCGACGAAGAAAACACGATTATGATCACCGACGGGCTGCAGGAGTGATGAATATTTCGTACCCCGGCTTGACCAGGACGAGTCAGAATACGCGAGAAGCTTGCCTCGCATGAAAGCCTAGCCCGCATGTCTTGGCCTGTCCAGCCTCAAGCGCGTGGATGGTGTTGTTTGTAAAGATCACGTAAGCGCTGATCGGCAACGTGCGTATAGATTTGAGTTGTTGATATATCGCTATGTCCGAGCAGCATCTGGACGACGCGAAGATCTGCGCCGTGATTCAGCAAATGTGTTGCAAAGGCATGACGCAAGGTATGGGGCGACAATTTTTCCGAATCGATCCCGGCACGAGCCGCATAGCGCTTTATCAGATACCAAAATGCCTGGCGTGTCATTGGTTTTCCCCGACGGGTCACAAAGATTGCATTTGTGCTTTTCGTTTTGTTCTGAAGCAGCGATGGACGCACATGGCGTAAGTAAGCGACGATCCAATCAAGCGCCACCTCGCCGACAGGAACCAAACGCTCCTTGTTACCTTTGCCCATCACACGCAGTACACCAGGCTCCATTGCTAGCTGCGACATCTGCAAATTGACGAGTTCAGACACCCGCAATCCGGTAGCGTATAACAGTTCGAGCATGGTCCGATCGCGATTACCAACATCATCGGCCGTATCTGGTGCATCGAGTAAACTGAAGACCTGCTGCTCACTGAGCGTCACAGGCAAGGGGCGTGCTGCTTTCGGCGGTTCAAGCAGGCGGGTAGGATCTTCATCAATGCGCTTTTCCCGCATCAACCAAGCGTAGAACCTGCGTAGCGATGATAAGAGACGCGCCGCAGAGCGCCCCCCATATCCCTCCCCAAACTTATGCGCAAGATAACGCTGAATGTCACTGCCGGAGACTGCGGACACATCTTTCTCCTTGACGGCCAACCAGATTGCGAATCCCGCCAAATCATTCTGATAGGCGCCCAGTGTGTTCTCAGTCAGACCGTATTCCATCCATAAGTGATCGATAAACTGCTCTAGCAATCTCGCATCACTTTCGCTCAAATGATCTGTTACCGCCATTGCATATACCTGGTCGGGCCATGTTGCACCCTGGAGCACATAGTACGGATGCGGTTCGATGACCGATGTTACATCAATAAGCCAGTTTGATGTTCGATCATAAGAAAAGCCACCCTTCAGAGGGTGGCTTCAGAGCAGCCATAATAAACGAAATCTCCTTGCCCGCTGCATCGCGCTTTTTATTGCGCAATCCACTGCGAGCTAGGAGATATCTTTATTTTGCCAGCGTTCGATAAATGCAGCGATCGCTTTCTCCTTTTTCTCAGCCAATTCTTCCAGCTGCTTTTGGCGCTTTCTGGCCGCAGCCACCTCGGCTTTGGCCTTCTTCAACGCCGCACTTGTTGCAGCGATCCGCTCCTGGAGTTCACGTCGAGTTTCCGCCACAGCATCGAACCTTTTCGCGCCCGTCGCTACAGAATCTAGCGACGGCGACTTACTTTTTTTCTGACAGGACTCTTCTTTACAGTTCGCTTGGCGACTTTCTTTTTAGCCGTGCGTTTAGCCACTTTTTTCTTGGCTGTGCGCTTGGCGACCTTCTTCTTAGCCACCTTTTTCTTGGCTACCTTCTTCTTGGCTACCTTTTTCTTAGCTACCTTTTTCTTGGCTGCTTTTTTCTTAACAGTACGCTTTGCTACTTTCTTCTTAGCTGGGCGTTTTGCAACCTTCTTCTTGGCTACTTTCTTCTTAGCCGTGCGCTTGGTCGCTTTCTTTGCAGCTACTTTCTTCTTACGAGCAGAAGTTTTCTTCTTCACTGCACGCTTAGCTGTAGTTTTCTTTTTGCTTTTTGTTTTAGCTTGAGCCATTAGTGCATCCTCTAATGTGTGAGTTACCACCGAAAGTATAAAACTAATTTTTAAATTATCAAATATTTTTTAATTTAAAAACAAATAGTTTTCACAACTAACAGTGCAATTACAGTAACAATTGCACCATCGTTCAAATAAAT
>JARFQK010000393.1 GCA_029287815.1 Gammaproteobacteria bacterium | reverse complement strand
CTACGGTTTGAGTGAAGAGCAAGCTTACGGACACGAAGACCAGCCTGAACCGTGATAGGCATGCCTGAAAAACACGCTGTATTTTCGATCATTCGAGTTTTCTCAAAAGAGCCAATGCCTTATCAGTACTCTACGCCGCCTGGTGAGAAATGCGGGTTAGCCCGCACCGTGGCAAGCGTGCTCGAAAACACGCCGTAGCTTACTCAAGATAGCCACTGCCTCATCAGGATCCTGCGCTGCCTGCTGCGACATGCGGGTCAGCACTTGTGCGAGCAGGGTTTTTACGGTTCAATCTGATAGCGGAGCCGCCTTGCGCGGCTGATCGCTGCGCGTTGTGCTGATCCATGAATCCCGAAATAATCTACCAGGATGCCTTTCTGGTTGCTGTGGAAAAACCCAGTGGAATGCTTTCCGTGCCGGGTCGAGGGCCCGACAAGCAGGATTGTGTCCTAACCCGGCTGCAGAAAAAATTCGCCGATATCCGCATTGTGCACCGTCTTGATTGCCATACCTCCGGCGTGATGCTACTCGCATTAGGACCAGCAATGCAGCGAGAGCTAAGCCGGCTGTTTCATGATCGTCTTGTCAGCAAAACTTATGTCGCGCTGGTGGAAGGCCAGGTCGAAGCGGACAGTGGTGTTATCGAGATACCACTGCGAGGCGATCCTGACGATCGTCCAAGGCAGATAATGGACCCTGTCAACGGAAAACCAGCGCTAACGGCGTGGCGTCTTTTGCGTCGACAAAGTGCTACGACGGGTGAGGCGATCAGCCGTTTGCAGCTGAAACCGATTACCGGGCGCACCCATCAACTCAGGGTCCACTGCATGGCGATTGGTCATCCGATTGTCGGCGATGCATTGTACAACATCGTCAGTCAGCGGCACGTTGAACGCATGATGTTGCACGCCGAGCAGCTTGAATTCGTGCACCCGGTTGATCAGGTCAAGTTGCGTCTGGTTTCAGCTTGTGACTTTTAGCCCGCATTTCGCGGTCTTCATTCGTGAAAGATCGTAGAAGGGTGCGCCGTGCGCACCAGAAGTGGCCACCAAGGCGCGGTGCGCACGGACGCGCCGCCATTTTTAATCGCCTTAAGCGATTGAAAATGAGGGGGAACCGAAAATCGCATTTTATGTTCCCCGTGCTCTGATAATTCAGGGATGAATCATTCAGAGCTTCCTTAGTATTGGATCAGTTCCAGGCAGACACGACGTTCTGGTGGAACAGCTGCCCCTGAAAATCGAAAATCGCCCCTTTCGGCGTGATCTCGTTCAGTGTCAGGTCAGAAGCCAGGCGATCACCCTCTTCCATGAAGCGACCGTTGATCACGATGCTACGATGCAAGGGATTGCTGGAATAAACGTGTGCTGAAAAGTCCATGATCGGAATATGTTGCTGAATAGCGGTGGGCAAGTCCTCTCGTTGCACTATCGTATCCGGAGTTGCCGTGATCGGCCTGGTTGTGTTGTCTTCTAAGCCGATGGGCTGCCTCGCGCTGTGTTGCCCCGCCACCGGCAGGGAGACCGGCTTGTAGGCGACTTGCTCTTCAGCGATGGCTGAGTCGCGCTCAGCCGGCCATTCGTCGACAGAAATAGGCGCTGCACTGGTTTCAGTCGGAAGCGATTGCATGACCAGTGGCTCGACCTGAGCGCTCTTTGGCGTCGAGTCCGATAGCATGAAATAAAACAGGACAGCGAGATTGATCACAACGGCGGCGAGCAATGCATATGGCCACATTGGCGTGCGGCTGACCGCATGGTTGTTTCCGGTGGCATGTATGGTCTGGACCGTTGGTGCGCTGCCGTGCCCGCGTTCCTGCTCGGATTTCTTCAACGCGTCGAGGATATATGACATCAGCCTTTTCTCGTATTCAACATCGGTGTGTCCAGGTCCAGCTCCGAGTTCAATAGAATAACCGTGTGGGGCCCGACTACACCGTCCGGGATCAAGCCCTTGCTTTGCTGGAATTTGACCACCTGGGACCTCAATTCATCGTTATAAGTGTTATGAATGGTCGGCACCTGGCTCTGCCCGTAAATCCGTACCAATTGTTGATCCAGCCATTGAACCAGCGGTCCCTGACTGCCAGGCTGGATCGCCGCGGTATAATAGGGGGGTTTCTGCCAGAGCAAAGTGTACTCGCCGAGCCAGTAATGATTCAGCGTGTCAGTGGATATTCTGAGGCTTTTCTCACCCCGGCGCACGACAGCCTGATCATCCTCCAGTTGGGTCAGCATCGCATACGCTGCGTTGTGTTTCTCGTCATAGAGTTTCAGCACGGCCGGGCGGTTCAGGATAGCCAAACTGCGTAGATTGCCCTGTCGATGCAGACAGCTCAGGCCGTTGGATCTTGCGTGCGAGCACGCGGCACCATTTTTTGCTGGGTCGTAGACCTTGTTCCAGCTATCGAAAAGGTCGGTGAAAGCTTGTATTTTGCTCCGGTCCCTGTCGGTAAAGACCAGATCACGAAACTCCGATGCAGGGTCCGCGTCGCTCGAAGGCTGTCCGGGCGGCATCTCGACCGTTGCCGGCTCCGTGGTATCGTTGATGCCGGCTACGCCGTTGACAGGTGCTCTTGGCGGCGGGATCTGGATCTGTTCCGGTTCTGAAGCGGAGATCTGTATTGGTTCTGAAGCGGAGATCTGTATTGGCTGCTGTTCGGGGTGCGACGGTTCGATTGCCGGTTTGGGCGGGTCCTCGACCGCTGCCGCAGCTGTTTCCACTGCCCGCGTATCCACGGTCTGCGCCTGAATGAATAAGTAGACAGCGCCACTGACTGCGGCGATACTGACGGACGCCGCAGAGTAGGCGAGCCACTGAAACAGCTTGGGCCGGACCGGCTTTGGCTGGCGCTCGCCGAAAACCTCGCGGGCGGCGTTATTGAGCGTTTGCAGATCAACGCGGGACTTGCTCTCGACGTAAGCGCCGAGCAAGGCGCGGTCACAAATGATATTGATGATGCGCGGTATGCCGTTGCTCAGCTGATAAAGTCGTCGGATTACTTTCTCGTCGAACAGCTGTACACTCGAACCAGCCACGGCCAGTCGGTGGCTGATATAAGCTTTCAGATCGTTGCGTGACAACGGCTTCAGGTGAAAGCGAGCCGTAATCCGTTGAGCAAGCTGGCGCATGTTCTCGTGCGCAAGTATTTCGAGCAGTTCAGGCTGGCCCAGTATGATGATCTGCAGCAGCTTCCGCTGATTGGTTTCGAGGTTGGTCAGCAGCCGCAATTGCTCCAGCACGGTATGGTCCATGTTCTGTGCTTCGTCGATGATCAAAACGGTCTTTTGTCCCGCCGCGTTGGCCTGGAGCAGAAAAGCATTGATGCGGTCGATATAGGTTTTTACGCTGTTTTCGCCCGCTGGGTAGTCGATCCCCAGTTCGTCGCATACGGTCTCCAGCAGCTCGGTCGCGGTGACTTTCGGATTGAGCACCAGTGCGATATTCGCCTGTGCCGGTATCTGGTCGAGCAGACATCGACAAACGGTGGTTTTGCCTGTGCCCACCTCTCCGGTAAGCAGTATGCAGCCGCCCTCACTGTTCAGTCCGTAGACCAGATGCGCCAGAGCTTCCCGATGCTGTTCGGTCATGAACAAATACCTTGGGTCGGGAGCGATCGAAAAGGGGGATTCTTTGAAACCGAAGTACGCGTTGTACATATCTTTAATGCAGCAGATGGATCATCGTGCCAACTATAGCGGGTTAGCTTGCACAATGCAGTATTTTACAGTAACCGGCCGGGATTTGTGTGCTCACCCGCATTTCTTACCAGGCGGCGTCGAATTCCGGTAATGTATTAGGGGAGCTCTGAATATTTCATCCCTGAATGATCAGAGCACGGGTAACATAAAATGCGAGTTTCTGTTCCCCTTCATTTTCAATTGCTTAAGGCGATTAACAATGGCGGCGCGTCCGTGCGCCGCGGAAGCTGGATTAATCAGAGTTTCCTTAATTTTTTTAGGAGTGAAGCGCGGATGAGCAAGAATACAGTCTGTCATATATGCATGCCTTTCACGGTTCAGGCTCGTGTTTGTATCCGGAAGCTTGCGCCAGACTCAAGCCGGAGCCATGGCCACGCATTGTGCTCCAGAGCGGCGCCTGCTCCGGTGATCCTGTAGCGGCTATTGCTGAGATCCAGCCATGTCCGAGCCCTATCCGAACCTGTTCAAGCCACTGGATTTGGGCTTTACCTCGCTGGAAAACCGCGTGATGATGGGTTCGATGCATACCGGTCTGGAGGATACCCGTGATGGTTTCGAAAAGCTGGCGGATTTTTATGCGGAGCGGGCGCGCGGTGGCGTCAGACTGATCGTAACCGGCGGGATCTCACCGAATTTGCGCGGGCAGCTGGTGCCGTTTTCCTCACGTTTGAGTTCGCCGTGGCAGGTCCACAAGCATCGCCGGCTGACGTCTGCGGTGCACGACGCGGGTAGTCGAATTTGTATGCAGATTCTGCACGCTGGCCGTTACGCCATGCATCCGCTCGCGCTTGCCCCGTCGGCGATCAGATCGCCGATTTCGCCGTTCAAGCCACGGGCGATGTCGAGTGGTCAAATCGAACGCACGATCAACGCGTACGTGAACGCGGCAGTGCTCGCGCAAAAGGCGGGTTACGACGGTGTCGAGATCATGGGTTCGGAAGGTTATTTGATCAACCAGTTCATCTGTCGACGTACCAATCGCCGAGATGATGATTGGGGTGGGAGTTTCGACAATCGTATCAGGTTTGCGACAGAGATCGTGGCCCGCACGCGCCAGGCGGTGGGCGCGCACTGGATCATCATCTATCGATTGTCGATGCTGGACCTGTTAGACGATGGCAGCAGCTGGGACGAAGTTGTGCTGTTGGCCCAAGCGATCGAAGCGGCGGGGGCCACGCTGATCAATACCGGTATCGGGTGGCATGAGGTCAGGATACCGACGATTGCTGCAATGGTGCCCCGAGCCGCGTTCACCTGGGTCACCGCGAGGCTGAGACCTTCGGTTTCGGTACCGTTGATCACGTCCAACCGAATCAACACGCCGCAGCAGATTGAACAGATCCTGGCTGCAGGCGATGCCGATATGGTTTCGATGGCACGCCCGTTTCTTGCGGACCCGACTTTCGTGGAAAAGGCAAAACAGAATCGGAGCTCGCGAATCAACACCTGCATCGCCTGCAATCAGGGATGTCTGGACCGGGTGTTCCGCAAACAATTGGCGACCTGCCTGGTCAATCCGCGTGCCTGCCACGAGACCGAGCTGATCATTCGGCAGACCAGAATCCCGAAGAAAATCATCGTGGTAGGTCTTGGCCCTGCGGGCATGGCGTTCGCTAGCGTGGCAGCCGAACGCGGTCATGTCGTGATTGCATACGACGCTGCAGGCATTGGCGGCCAGCTGAACCTTGCCGTAAAGATACCCGGTAAGGGGGAGTTCGAGGAGACCCTGCGTTATTTTCGTCATGCGATGGAAGACGCTGGCGTCGATTTGAGACTGGGGCAAAGCCTGAGTGCGCGCCAGATCCGATCGACCGAAACCGATGCTGTTGTGATTGCTACCGGTGTGAGCCCGCAAATGCCAGCAATCGACGGTATCGAGCACGACAAAGTCGTGTCCTATGTCGATGTGATAAGCGGTCGCGTGGTCATTGGTAATTGCGTGGCGATCATCGGTGCGGGCGGTATCGGCTTTGATGTCGCGACGCTGTTGGCCGAACAGGGTTGGCCGCAGGACCCGCAAGGCTGGCTGCAGGCCTGGGGGATCGATGCTCAATACCGTGGGCGCGGAGGCTTGCTTGAGCGGCCCCAGCGCATTGAAACAGCGCGCAAGATCTATCTGCTGCAGCGCAAGCCATCCAAACCTGGCGCGACGCTCGGCAAAACCACCGGCTGGATACACAGGTCCTCGCTGAGAAACGCTGGCGTCGAAATGCTCAGCGGCGTCAAATACGAAAGGATCGATGACCAGGGTTTGCATATCGTCCACGAAGGCAAGTCTTGCGTGCTCGATGTTGATCATGTGGTCATCTGCGCCGGGCAGATACCGAATCGACACCTCGCCGATGAACTGGCGGACTCCGGTATGCTGGTGTACCTAATCGGCGGTGCTGACAAGGCCGTGGAACTCGACGCCGAGCGTGCGATTCGGCAGGGCGTTGAGCTCGCGGCGAAGATCTGACCGATGCACCGACGCAACGAATACCCCGTTAACACGACCACCGGCAGTTACGGTACCGCATTTGACCCTGGAGGGCGCGCCAATTGACTCCGATTTTTCGGTTTTCCAGACTCCTAGTGCACGGAATCGTCGGCGGCCTGACCGCTTTGGCTCTGTTGTTCGGCGCGCCGATCGAACCCTGCCGCGCCGACATCGTTCACAACACGGTTGAGCGCTATTTGCAGAAACACCGTGCGGCGGGGGATCAGCCCAATAGCCTGATTCACCAAAGCAGCCCCTATCTGCTGCAACATGCTTATAACCCGGTCCAGTGGCATCCGTGGGGTGAGCAAGCGTTTGCGCTGGCAAGGGAGCAGGACAAGCCGATCTTTCTGTCGATCTGCTACTCCACCTGCTACTGGTGTCACGTGATGGCGCAGGAGTCTTTCGAGAACGTGGCCATCGCGGCGATCCTGAATAAGGACTTCGTCGCGGTCAAGCTCGATCGCGAAGAGCGTCCTGACATCGATGATGTGTATATGGCCGCAACACAACTGGTCAACGGCTACGGCGGCTGGCCGATGACCGTATTTCTTAACCACGACCTCGAGCCGTTCCACGCCGGCGTCTACTACCCGCCAGAGACGACGGACGACAGCATCGGTCTGTCCGAACTATTGCTCAAAGTGGCCGACCTCTGGCGCAACGATCGTGCCCGTATCGATCGGGTCTCGGCACAGCTGACGTTACAAATCAAGGCGGCAGCCGATGAGTCCGTGGCTGGGGGCACGATTGATCCGCAGGTCAAGTGGCGGGCCTTCGAGCAGATCGGTGCAACCTACGACAGCGAGTTCGGCGGATTCGGCGCGGCGCCCAAATTCCCGCGCCCCGGCAAACTGTTATTCTTACTCGATGTCGCCGCGAGTAATGGCGAGCGGGCGCAGCGTGCGCTGGCAATGGCGCGCGATACCCTGGTCGCAATGGCGCGAGGCGGCCTGTACGATCAGGTGGGTGGTGGCTTTCATCGCTATGCGGTTGATGCCCAGTGGCAGGTGCCGCATTTCGAGAAGATGCTTTACACACAGGCCTTGATTTCGCTGGTCCATGTCCGCTTGTATCAAATCGAGCCGGATCCAGCATATCGTGAGATTGCTGCTGCCACGCTCGACTTCGTGCTGCGCGAGATGCGTGACCCGGATGGCGGCTTTTACTCGGCTCTGGATGCCAGCAGTCAACGGCCGGACCAATCCGGATCGAGTGCCGAGGGCGCCTATTATCTATGGTCGGCTGACCAGCTAAAGTCATTGTTGAGCGAGGCCGAGTGGGCGCTCGTTAGCGACTATTATGGGATTGAGGCTGATGGCAACATTCACTCCGATCCCCATGGGGCTTTCGAAGGCTTGAACATTTTGCACGTCAGCGACGCATACCGCGAGCGCAGACTTGGCGAAACAGAGGCCGCGCTGATCGCTGGCGCCAGACAAAAGCTGTTTCGAGAACGGTCGAAAAGGCCGCGTCCTCACCTTGACGACAAGGTCATAACCGCCTGGAACGGAATGATGATATCGGCATTGACAGCGGCGGCCGCCACCTTTGAGGAGTCGCGTTATCTCGAAGCGGCCGAAAACGCGGCGGCTTTCATCCGAGATCATCTGCTCGATCCTGAAACGGGACGTCTGTACCGCCGCCTGCGGGGCGGCGAAGCCGGCATCGATGCCACGCTGGCGGATTACGCCTGGACCGTGCATGGCTTGCTGGCGCTTTACCGGGAATCCAATCAACGATCATGGCTGAAGCTGGCGCAACAGCTGACAGAACAGCAGCTGCAGAGTTTTTACGACGAGGGGACCGGTGGTTTTTTCGAGTCCGGGGCCGACAGGAACGTGTTGTTTCGTTCCAAGTCAGTCTACGACGGCGCCTTACCCGCGCCGAATGCGATCGCGGTCGAGAACCTGATCATACTGGCCAAGCTGACCGGCGCAAAACGTTGGCAACAAAAGGCGAACGAAACGCTGAGCGCATTTGCTGGTTCGATCAACAGCAATCCCGCGGGGGCTTCATGGATGCTGACGCAGATCGAACCTGGCGATATGCCAAAACAACGAAGCGCTGTCGAGTCGGATTAACCCGAATGGCACTGAGTTAACAGCTATCGTCGGGCAATCGACCCGCCGACACGGGTTGCTTCTTCCGGAAAACGCCGTGAATACGTCCGTGTAGGCTCGACGGCGGCTTCCCTGCCGCCGACATTTCCTACAGAAGC
>JARFQK010000285.1 GCA_029287815.1 Gammaproteobacteria bacterium | reverse complement strand
AGCGTAGCCATAGCTACGGTTTGAGTGAAGAGCAAGCTTACGGACACGAAGACTAGCCTGAGCCGTGATAGGCACTGTTGAAAAACACGCTGTATTTTCGATCATTCGAGTTTTCTCATAAGAGCCAATGGCTTATCAGTTTTCTGCGCCGCCTGGTGAGAGATGCGGGCTAGTGTGTCCGCTGCAGTAGGGTGCGTCGTGCGCACCAGCGAACAGACGTAAGCAGCGTCATTGCGAGGAGCGACAGCGACGTGGCAATCTCGTCAGGGCTCGCGTAGGTGCCATTATCATGCGGCCCACTCAGTTCGCTCGTTTGCTCGAGAGCCAATGAACGCCTGCCGCAATTACCACCGATGCCAACAACAGTAGAGCTCCGCTCCAGAGCTTCGACAGCAGCGCATCCGGCGCTACCAGCAGCACGACACCGAGCCCGAGCATCATCAGTCCGGACACAAGTTTCAGTAGACGCCCCTGCTGCTCACTGAGCTTATAGGCTCCGAGCGTCAGGGCAAAGATCAGCACGATGACCATCAGGGGCAATACATAAACCAGGTTGTAGAGCACCAGGTAAGCGTAATGCTGCGCGCTGCTGAGTTCGCTCAGCGTCAGCAAGCGCGTGAACACCATCGGAAATCCGGCCGTGCACAACAGTTCGTAGCTGTTCGCCGCGATCGCGAGGCCCGCGGTTCCGACCAGTATTGTCGTTGTGCGGTTCGCTCTGACCAGTCCGCGCATGCGTCGAAACAGAGAGGGCTTGGCCGATGCGGGTATCGAAAGCGACGGCCCCTGGCCGAACTGGAAATAGTCCTTGGTGTTCAGCAATCCAATCGTAACCGCGATCAGCCCGGCGACCAGTGTGATCGTTGGCATCGCGCCGATCATCATGAACAGATTCAGCCAGGCTGCCATGAACATGAAATAGACCAGTGCCGAAATGCTGACGAAGGTGATCCCGATCAGCAGCATACGCGAGCGGCTGCGTGCATGCACCATCAAGCTGAGCAGGAACAACAACACGAAGAACGCGCAGGGGTTGAACGAATCCATGCCGGCGATGATCACTGTGAACAGCAGCAGCGAATGGCCGTGCGGATCGATGGTGCCAACGAAGGGCAACATGAAGGCCTTGCCCGGCGCCGTTGCTGGCGATGCCGCTCCGGGTGATTGCCTGCAGTCCAGCGCCAGCCTGATGATTTCCTGCCCTACGCCCTGCGGCGAGTCGTAGCCGGTGATCATACGCCCGCAAACGAAGAATGCCGGTACCGAGCGAGGCTCCTGTCTCAGTGCGGTTGCGATCTCCAGAAAGCGCATCTGGTTGGCTCGGCTTTGGCTGATTTCGGCCGAATGCACCTCGAGCCAGGCGTAGTCTTTGCTGAGCGAACGGATAAATGGCAATGCCTTCTGGCAGTGGGGGCAGCTCGCGGACCAGAAGAAATACAGGTGAACATGGGTGTCATCATCATGCTTGCTGGTCCATTGGATCGATTCACTGGCGCCAGCAGCAACGGACATCAGCAGCAAAAACGTGGCAAAAAAGGCGCGAAATGTCATGTTTTCTCGTTTGGAATCAGCTATCGTATGTTCAGTGAATCATCCTCATTGAAGCTTAAAATAGTAGAATCTTGCTGTTTCGCAAAATAGATGAACTGAGGAACCGTTACCAGTGAGATCGTGCTGCTTCAACACCACCCCCAGCTTCTTGGCTGTGTTGTTGTCCGCCTCTATTTTACCCGGTTGCGAGGTTGACGGCGGTGACAATCTGCCGCGCGTGACCGATCAGGGGTTGTTCATGTACGCCGAGGCTAACCGACATCTGGATGAGGATGATGCTGAGATTGCTGCCGCAGTCTACAAGGACGGGGTGCCGGTCGACCTGGTTGGCGGGGATGTCTTCGAAGCGAGCACGACGACAGAGCGAGTTCTGTTGAAAGACCGAGGTCTGGTGACCGGTAGTTATGCGGCTTTGCTGCCGGTCGACGACAGCGTGCAGGAGGTTTTTTTCAATATCGTGCACGCACCGATCGAAGCCCGGGAAGACCGCTGGTACCCTGTTGATCTGGTCTACATCGACCCCGGTCCGGGTGAATTGGTGGGCAAATCCGCGGTCGTCAGTTTCCCGCCTGCGGTCTCGATCAATGGGCCTGGCGAGGATACGGTTTTCACCAGTATCAGCGACATCATCGATCTGAGCTGGGCAGCTGTCGCTGCTGGCGACACGATGCGCGCGCTCGCTGCGGTCGAATGCACCAACGGCTTGGCGGTCTCCAGCTACGGCACCGTGGTCGAAATCGGCGAGGACGATGGCTATGAAGCGATCGGCATGGATAAGTTTATCTACGACGTCAATGCCGGCTCGTCAACGATCAAGTTCGTCACCGATGCGGCACTTATGCTGCTGCAGGAACTGCTGAATGACTTGAGTGCGGGCGCGATCGATCCGGATTTCGTTTTGAGAAGTGTCGATGCAAACCCGATCGAGAGCGCTTGCGAGATCCGGCTGTTTCTGCAGCGTCAGCGCAACGGTGTTTTCGACGTCACCTTCGATGACGGCACGGTGGTTGGCAGTCGTAGCGCTGAAGTCACGGTGAACTATGTGCCGGTGGTCCTGGCTGATTGATGCGGCATCTGGCGAGTTCCTCAAGATCCCTGTGTACGATAGCCATCATGTGGATGTCTGCGGTGACGCATGCCGAGAATATGCAAGTGGATGGCAACCTGCTGCTCACAAGTCTTGACGCGGGCGGCAATGATGATTTCAAGAGCGGCAATGCGATCACGATAAACTATAACTACGATCTCAAAGCCTGGCTGGCGGCTGATGTTGGTTTGCTGATAACCGACAAGACTTTGGAAGAAAGCGGTAAGGATGTCGTTGGTGACTACCGTACGAATATCAGAACACAGGCTCTGTTGCTCGGCATCAAACCCCGGCGTCGGTTCCAGAGTCCGTATGAAGTCTATGGCAGGCTTGGACTGCAGCTGTGGCAAACGGAACTGGAGGTGGAGGAGTATTTCGGCGAAGGCATTCCGGAAGGGACCGATTCAGAAAAAGACACCGGCTACGGCTACTACCTGAGCATAGGCGGCGCACACTATGTGACCGACCGGGTGCTGGTGCAGCTCGAGTTCAGGCATTTCAAACAGCTCGATGTGTTTCAAGGCAAGACGGCTTATCCATTCGATCTCGCGATCAACGCGTTGAGTCTGGG
>JARFQK010000219.1 GCA_029287815.1 Gammaproteobacteria bacterium | reverse complement strand
GCGGAGCAGACTCCGGGCATCGGTACGGCCAGCATAATTCTTACAGTGCGCGACCCGCGGGAGTGCTGCGTGAGTTTTTACCACCATTTGATGAACATGACCGATTCGGCGCGCGACATGAACGGGCATCAACGTCCCGCTTCGTTTGCCGCTCATGTCGATAACTGGCTCGAGTTCGCCGCCTGGTTCCGCAACGTCAAAGGCTGGTGGCCTTACCGCGACCATGAAAGAGTATTGCTGCTTCGCTATAAGGATCTAAAGCGTGATCTTGCTGCAGGTGTTGATCAGATTGCCGCGTTTCTGGGTTGGGGACTTACCACGGAACAAAAAGAAAAGGTGCTGAAATATAGTTCATTTGACTGGATGAAAGCGCATGATGAAAAGTTTTCGGGACAGACCGAATCGGGCAAAGCTCCGTTCAAACCCGGGCGTTTTATTCGCCAGGGTAAGGTGGGCGCTTACAAAGAACTGATCACACCCGAACTGGAAAAGAAAATACTTGACCGCGCTCACGCGGAGCTCGAACCCGAGTGCCTGCGTTTTCTGGAAATCGGAAGCTGAAGGACAGCTGTCATCGAAGAATCACGATGTTCAAGCAAAGAGCAGGGGGGGTGTCCTGGCCCACCGAATCTTTCGGTCTATCGTCCCGATAATAACATTCTGATTCGATACCTCTTATCAGTAATATTGTTCGATACCAATATCATACGACTCGTTCGAATTTCTGCACCATACGGGCAGATCAACGATACATCCGGTACAATCGCTCTAGCCTTATCCGAATAGGAGCATCCAGGTATGAGGATCCTCATTGCTTTCACATACTTATTAGTAGCAGCACTTATTCTGTCGTGCGACCAGCAGCAAACTGCGTTGGACATAGATCCCCAGCTGGGTCGTGAATGCTTCGAGAGCCAACGCTCATCACTTCCACGTGGTACTCAGTATGAAGGAATCGATAGCCACGCAGAGGATCGACTCACGATAAGAATTATGGATGGGATTGACGTGACGACGATAGATTGCGTGCTGGGTTCAGACGGCGCACTGCAAGCCACGACCGAGTAATCACCGCAGGTCGAAGCAACGCACAGACATTTATCACGCAAGAATTGTTCATTGATGATGCTTGCCGCGTGGATAAAGATTCCCTGTACGATATTCGTCTGTGTTCTGTTGCCGGTATACTGAATGGAACGGGGACCAGCGAATTTTCTCTGGTTATCCGATATAGCTCTATTTGTTATCCTGCTGGCGCTCTGGATGGGAAGCCGTTTTCTGACCAGCATGATGACGCTTAGCGTGTTGCTGCCTGAGCTCGCCTGGAATCTGGATTTCTTTCTCCGTTTGGTTACAGGTTTTGATGTGATCGGCATCAATGCCACCGGGAACATGTTTGAATCCCATTACACGCAACTGTTCAAACTCTTTTCATTCCTGGTTTATTACGGCCATAGTCGCCTGCACTTATCACTCGACGGCGAGACACCGGCTGAAGTCGGCGCTGAAACCAGAACCACAAACGCGCACGATGTGGTCTATCGTTAATCTGATCAGAACGGCGGGTTCGATAATAAGGCATTAAAACATCTCTATCTCTTAGACGATGGGGTCCAAAACGCCTATACTTTTTGATCATGACCATCGATTTCGATCCTGTGCAGACGCTGGGTGTGGCCATTATGGTTCTCTATAGCGGTATGTTCATCATCAGCCGCGTCGGTTTTCTGCGTAATAATGACATTCCCATTCCCGTAGTCGGTGGACTGCTCTTTGCTTTGATGACGGGCATTCTTTTCGGTCAGTTTGGCATACGCCTTGGCTTTGACATGGCACTCAGGGAACCCATGATGCTGGCTTTCTTCGCATCCATTGGGCTCGGCGCTGATCTGCGCATGCTCGCCCGCGGTGGCCCGCAACTACTCTGGTTTGGTTTCATCTGCATTGGCTATCTGATAGTCCAGAATGGACTCGGCCTGCTGACCGCTCTAAGTCTTGATCTGCATCCACTGGTCGGTCTTCTCAGCGGGTCAATCACGCTCTCAGGCGGACACGGAACCGGCGTTGCCTATGCACAGCGCTTCAGCGAGGTAAATAATCTGGCGGGGGCGATGGAACTGGCCATGGCATGTGCCACGTTCGGCCTAATCCTCGGCGGCCTGATTGGCGGTCCCGTAGCTGGCAGATTAATCCGCAAGCATGCGCTACAACCTACGCACAGCGGATCCAAAGTGCACACAGACCCAACGGCGGAAGAGAACTCGGATAATAACGATGAGCCGATCGGTATGGAGAACTTTCTTAGCACCCTCTTTTATATCGTGTTGTGCCTGATTGGGGGTACATTGCTGGCTTCCGCAATGGCCGACCTGCCTTTTACTCTGCCGAGTTTCGTCTGGTCGCTGCTCATCGGTGTATTAATCCGCAATGGATCGGTCTTTCACACGGGACTGCGTGTCCATGCGTCCTGCGTAAGGCTTATCGGTCACCTTTCGCTTTCCCTGTTCCTGGCCATGGCACTGATGTCACTACAACTCTGGAGCCTTTTGAGCCTAGCCGGTCCCTTGCTGATTTTGCTAGGCATACAGCTGCTGGGCATGATGATTTTCGCCACTTTCGTTACCTTCCGTCTCATGGGAAGCCATTATGATGCCGCCATCATCGCCGGGGGACACTGTGGCTTCGGAATGGGAGCCACACCGACAGCGTTCGCCAATATGGAAGCTCTGACGCGGCGCTTCGGTCCTGCACCGCAAGCTTTTCTGGTCGTACCGCTAATGGGCGCGTTCTTCATCGATCTGTTGAATGCGCTGGTCATTCAGGGATACCTGTCACTGCCCGTCTTCGGGTTTTAAGCTGAAGTTATGCGGCTGTTCTCTGTCATCCTGTCTCTCACCTGCCTCGGTCTGATCGCCTGTAGCCGTGGACCGGACGAAGCATCATTGCGTGAAGAACTGCGCGATCGTATCAACACTCAATTTTCAACAGATCTGTTTGCGATCAACGAGCTCTCACGTAAGGGCTCAGCACCCTCCTCTGCAGATGGGAGTGACCTCGTTATCTATTACACGGCGGAGCTTGAATTTGAGCGCGACTATGAGCTGACTGCTTGGAAGGGGCTTAACGTGGGAACACTCGCCGTCGTGTTGGGGGCAACACCCGCCGGCATCGATGGCTTCAAACAAGAGGGGAATAGTCGCGGTGACAAACTGCGTGTTCGCGGGCGTCTGAGCTATAGAAAGGTGGGTGGTAGTTGGAACAGCTTGAGATTCGCCGCACCACCCAAGCCAATCGATCCGCGCTCTATAGAGGCACTGGAACGCAGTGGGCCCGACTCTGTACTTCGCTCAGTACGGGAGTTGCTCGACCGATCACCACCCGAACGGGGCAAAGGCCGCGATAGTGTCATCCTCGGTGAGTTCAGCCAAGCACTGGCGCGCATCGATCGCCGGCTTGCCCGTCTTGACGGAAACCTCGCCTTTGGTACCGGCTGGCCCGCAGGAACCTACAACCGCTTCGGCGACAGCTTTGCCCGCTATGCTGGAGAAAAGGGGTTTCCGGTATTCAATTACGCATCAGAGGGCAGCATCGAAAACGGGCTCAGCCTGCAGAGAGGGGAGCTTGATTTTGCCATGATGCAGAGCGATGCTGCCGAAGTGCTCTATACGGGCTGGAAGGAGGTATCCGTACTACCGCAATCGGACCTGAGGTCCATGGCGAGCCTTTGGCCTGAGGCGCTGCACATCGTCACGCTTACCGACAGCGGCATACGTCGATTCAAGGACTTGCGAGGGAAGCGGCTCGCCGTGGGCAGCTTGCGCTCGGGCACGCTCTTTACTGCGAAACGCGTCTGGATTGCATCCGGTTTAACGATACCAGACGTGACCCAGATCGAGACGCTGGGCTTGCGCGAATCGATTGCGGCACTGGAAGCGCACGATGTGGACGCCATTTTTATTGCGGGCGCCATACCGGATCAGGCGCTGCAGAATCTCGTCGGACGCCGACAGGATGTTCGCTTGGTGCCAATCCATAGCAACATTCTCGCCCAGCTCACCACCGAACATTTCGCCTACTACACCACGACCATACCGGCAAAAACCTACCCGGGGCAGAGCAAGCCCTACACCACGCTGGGGTTTGCAGCTTTGTTGATCACCAGTCGCAAAACGCCCGAGCAGGATGTCGAGCGTTTTCTCAATCTACTCGCTCAAGGCGCTGACGTGCTGTCAAAAGACTTCTATCGTGCCGCATTCATTTCCCGGAA
>JARFQK010000190.1 GCA_029287815.1 Gammaproteobacteria bacterium | reverse complement strand
ATCCCAGTAGAGACTAAACACAACTAAAATGCTGACGGAGGTGCTATCCATGTTCAAAACTTTGGATAAACTGAGCAACAGGGTTTTTTCGGCGGTCAAATGGGCTTTGACAGCGCTGTCGGGGATTTTCACCACAGGACTAATCCTGGTACTTGAAGCTTAAGTAACAGCCGTTAAGAATGAACTCGCGCAGGCCGGCGCCGACGCCGGTCTGTGCGTGCTAGCCCGCATTTCTCACCAGGATCACGGGAGCAGGCGCAGGATTCGTGTTCGAAAGCGCCGCTCTGGAGCGAAAAGCATAGCCATAGCTACGGTTTGAGTGAAGAGCAAGCTTGCGGACATGAAGACTAGCCTGAACCGTGATAGGCATGCATGAAAAACACGTTGTATTTTCGGTCAGGTGAGTTTTCTCAAAAGAGCCAATGCCTTATCAGTACTCTACGCCGCCTGGTGAGAAATGCGGGCTAGCCCGACATCAAACCCAACGCGCGACCAGCGCTATGCAACTGGACAACACCTCGGGACGTTTCGCCAATATGAATGAGCCTGACCTGAAGCTCCTGGTCAAAGCACTGACGTTTGCAGCACACAAACATAAGGACCAACGCCGCAAGGATGTCGCTGCATCCCCTTATATCAACCACCCAATTACGCTTGTCAATGTTTTGTGCAACGAGGGCAACGTGATGGATATCGCCACAATCTGTGGCGCGTTACTCCACGATACGGTGGAAGACACCGAAACAACGGCAGAGGAGCTCGAAGCAGCCTTCGGTAAAACCATTCGCGATATCGTCATCGACGTGACCGATGACAAGACACTACCCAAGGCGGCGCGTAAACAGGCCCAGATTGACCATGCATCCCATATCTCCGACCGCGCAAAGTTGGTGAAGCTGGCTGACAAGATCAGCAACCTGCGCGATATCCGACAGAACCCTCCGGCTGAATGGTCCCCGCAACGGAGACAGGAATACTTCGAGTGGGCGCGCAGAGTGGTCGACCGCCTGCGTGGCACCCACGCCGGGCTGGAGGCATTATTTGATGAGATCTACGAACAACGCTCAGTCGAATAAGACACCACCGCGTATAAACTCAACGTGCCCGCTGGTGGCCGCCGGTCTGATTCCTGCTTGAAACAGTCAGCAAGACCGGCAGATCATTATGGAAACTCTGATTAATTCAGAGCCTCCTTATATTATTCAGCTATATTCTATTTATAATCAACGATTTAATCGCCGGAGTTCTCCAATGAAAGTCAAGGTACATGACCTGATGAGCAAAAGCGTTGTCACTGCCAAGCCACACCAGACCGTGGCGACGATCAAGGAGAAGATGTCCAAGCACAAATTGAGCAGCATTCCCGTGGTGTCGACCGATAGATCGCCTGTCGGTGTGGTGTCCGCTTCAGATATCGTGGTCGTAGAGAAGGCCGGTACGCCGATTTCCCAAATTGTGACCCAAAAAGTCTACACGGTCCCGGCTTATGACGATATCTCGGTCGCGGCCCGCATCATGCGCAACCATAAAATTCACCATCTTATCGTCACCGACAATCAACAGCTGATCGGTATCATCAGTTCATTCGATTTACTGAAAGTCATCGAAGGTCACGGCTTCGTGATGAAGAACGCACCGACATCCAAATCCAAAGGCAAGGGTAGACGCGCCAAAGCCGAACTCGATAAATGATCAAGATTCAGCCATCGGTGCGGCAAGCGCAGGCCGACCGTATCTAGCCCACATTTCTCACCAGGCGGCGTCTCTTACTGATAATGCATTGGCCCGATTGAGAAAGTTCGGATGATCGCAAATACAATGTGTTCTTCAAGCATGCCTATCACGGTTCAGGCTGGTCTTCGCCTGCCCAAGATCGTAGGGTGCGCCGTGCGCACCGGAAGCGGCCACCGAACTGAAGATGCGCGGTGCGCATGGCGCACCCTACGGTCTCTTCACTCAAACCGTAGCTATGGCTACGGTTTTCGCTCCAGAGCGGCGCCTACGAACACGAATCCTGCGCCTGCTCCCGTGATCCTGGTGAGAAATGCGGGCTAGGTCTTTTGGGCTAATCAAGATAACGTTGCTGCCATTGCAGGTATTGCCGATGCGCATGCTCGGCAAATGCATTCTTGTCCGCAAAGCCGTCAGGGCTGATCGCATCGTAGACGTAGTAGTTCGCCGTGTTGTTCTTCAGTGTCATGTAATGCCAGAATTTGTGAAGCAGGGTTTGAGGGGCATGCCACTCGAAGGTATCCTGCTCCTCGTAATGCAGGAATACCGGCAATATCGGCACACCCGTCCTGATCGAGATATCGAAGGCACCCGTTTGGAAACTGGAATAGATGCGCCGCCCTTTGCAGCCGCCTTCAGGAAAAACCGCGATATTGCGTCCGTCCTTGACCGCGGCCGTCAATGCTTCGAGCGCAGCACGACGTGAATCGCGATTATCGCGCTTGACGAAGATCGTGCCCGAGCGCGCACCCATGCGACCGATGAAATACCAGTCTCTGACGCCTTGCTTGGCCAGTGGGTAAATGTCAAACAGTGCTGGTATCGCAAAATCTTCGAGCGCGGAGGGGTGATTGGCTATCAAGATATAGTGATCCGGCAAGGGCTTGATGTTCTTCTGATGCAGGCGCAGATCTATACCCAGCGCCATAACGAACAGCCGGCACCACACGCGGGACAGCTCATGGTAGTAACGTCCGGTCATCCCGGCGGGCAGCCATGACATCGCATAGAGCACCAGAGTAAACACCGAAACTTCGAGCCAGCACCATAGCAACCACAGCCATTTTGCGATAAACCTGAGCATTTACTTTCCAGTACCGATTGTCCGCAGATAAAACCTTGACAGTAGTAAGATAGGGTAAAATTCATGATTTTGAAAATGAAAATTACGGAATTCATCAATAGCCTGGAGCAGGAATGAACTTCTTTGGTAAACGTGCTTGTCGACCAGTAACAAATCAGGTCAATTTCAACCACAGAAAACGCTGATGCGCGCTCAACTTCAATCTTTGGCTCACAGCCGATCGTACTGGGTAGTCTTGCTGCTCGTCGCGCTAACGATGATCGCTGTCGCCCTGTACTACCAGTACGGTCTCGAGGAGTTGCCCTGCGTGCTCTGTATTCAAACCCGCATCTGGGTGTCAGCGCTGATCCTGATCGCATTGTTCGCTCTGACGTTCAGACGCAAATGGCTTGTCGTATCAGCGCACGGCCTGTCAGTGGTCTGCGCCGCCGGCTTGCTCGAACGTTCATATCAGCTCTTGGGTACCGAGCGCGGATTCATCTTCAGCGACTGCGGCTTTGATCTGGGATTGCCAGCGTGGCTCGCGCTGGATAAGTGGCTAGCTCCACTGTTTCGCGTTGAGACGTCCTGCGGTTACACGCCGGAATTGTTCGCCGGCATTACGATGGCTGAGGGGCTGATGGCATTGTCAACGATCCTATTATTGATTAGCCTTACGCTCACTATGGCAGCCCTGCTGAGACAAGATTATTAAGATCACCGTTCAAAGATTCGGCCTGGCCCTGGGTCCTGCGGTGTTTGCGCTGCTGCAAACCATCCCGCTGTTTCCGTCGGACAACGTCGCCGCCATGGCTGCGGTGGCTGCGCTGATGGTGGTCTGGTGGATCACCGAAGCCCTGCCGCTGGCCGCTACCGCATTGGTGCCACTGGTGCTTTTTCCGCTACTCGGCATCACCTCTGGCAAAGAGGTAGCGGCGGTCTACATGAATTCGACGATTTTTCTGTTCATCGGCGGTTTTGTTCTGGCGCTTTCGATGCAACGCTGGAACCTGCACACACGCATCGCGCTGCGCGTGATCAGCTGGTTTCACGGCAGCGCGATGTACATGTTGCTCGGATTCATGGCCACCAGTGCATTTCTATCGATGTGGATCTCGAACACCGCCACAGCGACGATGCTGCTGCCGATCGGCCTGGCCGTTTACACACGCGCCGCCGACCAGCTCAGCGAAAGGGACAAACACCGTTTGTTGACTGCGATGATGCTCGGTATCGCGTATTCCTGCTCGATAGGCGGTACCAGCACATTGATCGGGACACCACCCAACCTGGCCATGCAGCGTATCTTTCAGATCACTTTCCCGGGTGCCGCCGAGATTACGTTTGCCAAGTGGTTACTGTTCGCGCTACCACTCTCCGTCACGCTGTTGCTCGTGACCTGGCTGGTCATTGCCCGTCGCTACACTGGCAGAGGGTTCGCCGCATTGCAGTTCTCAACCCAGGAGCTGCGGGAGGCCTCGAAAAAAGCCATGAGTTATGAGGAGAAGGTCGTGGCCCTCGTGTTTTCGCTGACAGCCTTGTGCTGGATGTTTCGCCAAGACATCGTGATCGGAGCCTTCACCTTGCCGGGCTGGTCTAACCTGTTCGAGAATGCCAGCCTGATCAATGACGGCACGATCGCGATCGCTGCCGCGATTGCGCTGTTCATAATACCCTCAAGAAGCAATCAGGACCACGCCCGCATTGCGGACAGTGAGACTATCCGCAATCTGCCCTGGAACATCGTACTGCTGTTTGGCGGAGGTTTTGCGCTGGCAAAGGGTTTTACAGCAAGTGGCCTGTCCGATTATATTGGTCAGCAGTTTATCGACATGCAGGATTTCGACCCGTTGGTGCTGGTTGGCAGCGTTTCAGCGATCGTCATCTTCCTGACCGAAGTAACCTCGAATACAGCGACGTCACAGATCCTGTTGCCGGTCGTAGCCTCGGTGGCGAAGCACATCGAAATCAATCCTTTGTTGCTGATGCTGCCGGTAACCCTGTCGGCCTCGATGGCATTCATGATGCCGGTTGCCACACCCCCGAACGCGATCGTGTTTGCCTCCGGCCGTTTACATATCCGCGACATGATCAAGACCGGCCTGATCATCAATCTGATCGCGATCGTCCTGATCAGCCTGCACACCTGGTTTGTCGGCACTGCAGTATTCGACATCGACATCAATACGATGCCAACGTGGGCCGAATGATATACTGGAAGGGACTGCGATTAACACAGAGCTTCCTGAATAATTAGCGCTACGAGACGGTGCGACCGGGTCGACCCAACCAATGAGTCCCAACTCACAACAGACGAATTCCACAACCGAAACATCGAACGACCGGCGTTTCAGCGTCTGGCAGCTCAGCACGTTTGTGCTGCTGGCTATTCTGTTGACCCTTCTGGGCGTATGGCTGTTCCAGGGCGTAATGTTTCCATCTGCGTTCAAACCGGTAACCCTGAGCCAACAAGAACAACAGATACTCGATCGCAAACTGCAGCGATTCGAACGCTTCCAACCTCAGGACGAGCGCAAGGCCTCAAGCTCGGGGCCGCTCAGCAGATCCGGTGATCAGGCGCTAACCCCAGAAGCATACTCAGAGGAGGGCGCCAGCAGAGAAATACGCCTCAGCGAGAAGGAACTGAATGCGTTACTGGCAAAGAATACGGATCTTGCAACACGCCTGGCGATCGATCTGTCGGACAATTTGGCCAGTGCGAAACTGCTGGTGCATCTCGATGACGATTTTCCACTGCTGGGCGGCAATACGGTGAAGCTGACCGCAGGTGCCGAGTTGGCCTTCGCGGTGGACAGGCCTGTCGTAAAGCTGAAAGGCATCAGTGTCTGGGGCGTACCGTTACCAAACGCCTGGATCGGCGGTGTCAAAAATGTCGATCTGATCCAGGAATTCGGTCAGGAGCCGGGTTTCTGGCAAGCCTTCGCCGACGGCATCGAACTCGTTGAGATCCGGCAGGGCCACCTGCTGATCAAATTGAAAGAGTAATATACCCCTAACCCGAATGGCACTTACTTAACAGCTATCGTCGAGCAATCGACCCGCCGACACGGGTTACTTCTTCCGAAAAACGCCGTGAATACGTCCGTGTAGGCTCGACGGCGGCTTCCCTGCCGCCGACATTTCCTCCAGAAGCA
>JARFQK010000165.1 GCA_029287815.1 Gammaproteobacteria bacterium | reverse complement strand
GCTGAGCAGCCCGGCCGCGTTCGGTTTGGCGAAGATCTTGGTCTCGAAGTCCAGGCCTGGCGACAAATCCAGATAGGCGTGACTGGGCCTTGCATAGCAGTAAGCGCAGCCATGCTCACAGCCCTTGTAAGGGTTGATGGATAGATTGAAAGGTATATCAGGCGACTGGTTGTGCGACAGGATCGATCTGCTGTTCTCAGCGAAAACCTCCGTTCTTGGACGGCTTGCGTCATCGTCCGGCTCGTTGAACCAGCCATCATCGACTGCCTCGGTTCGCTGTGTCAGAAAGCGTGATTCAAAATTACTGGCAATTCCTCGGCCTTTGATGCCTTTTTGAGTCATGTCGGGCTGATTTGCTCGGTGTCCGCGTTGGTATTGACAAATATACTTGCAATCAAACTTGCGCGCAAAACCCGCATGAACTGGTCGTCCCGATCGCGCAAGCTAGCCACGACTTTTCGTTGAAAAGCGTTATGACCCAGACCGAATAGACTAGAATTTACCGCATTAAAGTCATAATCTTAGGCAGCTTTCTTTGGAATTTACTTGAAATGACCTGCTTTCCTGCGGCGTTGCTGGTATGATTCCAGTAACGAGGGTAGCTTACGGCTCTTGCCAAGCCATCAAATGGTGTGTTCATGCATCCTGCAATAATACTGATTCCGGCAGCGGCGCTGGTTATCGGACCCCGGTGGTGGGTCAACCGGGTCCTCACCCAGTACAACCGGGCGGACGATGGCTTGCATAGCACAGGAGCAGAGCTGGCACGCAACGTGCTGAACTGGCACGGACTCGAGAACGTCAAGGTGGAAATGACCGATCTCGGTGATCACTATGACCCGGTAGCCCGCGCGGTTCGTCTCTCGCGCGACAAGTACGATCGCAAATCGCTCACCGCGATGGCCACAGCAGCCCACGAAGCCTCACACGCGCTGCAGCATGCCTCCGGTTATAAACCCTTCGTCTGGCGGCGGCGCCTTGCCAAAGCCGCGCAAGTGACCGGCGAGGCGGGCTTTGTATTGCTGCTGACTGTGCCGATTTCCGCGGTGCTGGGCCGCCAACCCCCACCGCCAGCCGCAATTGGCGCAACAGTGCTCGCAATGCTCGGAACCGGGATGGCCGCTCAGATTGTCGCAGTCCCATCTGAACTCGATGCGAGCTTCAACAGAGCCTTACCGCTGCTGCGCGACGGCTACATCGATGGGGAGCAAGTCAGAGACGTGCGTAAAATTCTGGTGGCCTGCTCTGTGACCTATATCGCTTCCTCCTTGATCAGCGTCCTGAACATTTGGCCCTGGCTAGGACGCCGGCCCGCTGTTCTCGGTCTCCTGCCGGAACCACATTCTCAGATCGCGAAGGCAAGAACAACAACCAGCGACCACGCGATCAGAGAGCCAGACGCTGTTGTACGGGTCAGTCGTGCCTGCACTCTGAGGAACCAACCTGGGAATGCAACTGATAGGTTGCTGCGGCTGGTCGGCAAACCGCTCATTCGCGGCTGGTTGCGGCTGACTCAAACCGTTTGACCAGAATTCAATTGTTGTATCTTTATCGAACAAAGTCTAAAAGCTCGCCACGCTACAACGAGCAACATGCGGGTTAGCCCGGGTAAAAAAGCGCAGTGTTGCTGCGTGTTCCCCGTCATCCCCTCGGTGTAAACTGCGCCTATGGACCAATTCTTCAGCATCGATAGCCAGCACGATAGCGCGCGAGCGGTCATCAACGACTGTGATCGACAACTCAATGTAGCACCCGCGCAAGCTAACTTTGGCTTTATCTACGCGACCGATGCAATGGCTGCAGACTACGCTGAACTGTTACAGCGTTGCAGGGCGAAGACGGGTATCGAGCATTGGATCGGCACCATAGGTATGGGTATTATCTCAGCGAATCGCGAAATGTACGACCTGCCAGCTGCGAGTATCATGCTTGCCCATTTTGACGACAACGACTTCACAATTGTGCCCGTCATCAGCAAACAGAGCGAGATTCCATCTCATTTACAATGGCCGCGCACATTCATGACCAACTTTGGTGTCATCCACGGCGATCCTTTTAACCCGGAAGCGCAGGCTCTGATTGAAGCTCTGCAACAACAGCTGGACAACGGCTTTCTCGTCGGCGGTCTGACCTCATCGCAAGGTAGTCACTACCAGGTAGCCGATCGCGTGATAAGCGGCGGCATATCCGGGGCGCTTTTTTCGGAGAACGTCGGCGTGATTACGAGCCTGAGCCAGGGTTGCAGCCCGGTCGGTGATAAACATATCGTCTCCAAAGCACAAGAAAATGTTGCTATCTCCATCGACGACAATCCCGCACTCCGAGTGCTGATGCAAGATATGAACATCGCTGACTATCAGGAGCTGGAGCAGCGAGCGGGCGGCATTTTCGTTGGCCTTTGCATCACAGGCAGCGACCGAAGTGACTACGCCGTGCGCAACCTCGTTGGCGTTGATCTAGAACACGACGTCATTGCGATCAACGATTATCTGAGTGAGGGCAAAGAAATCATCTTTTGCAATCGGAATGAACAGACCGCTGTCGATGATTTAAAACAGATGCTGGATAAGTTGGCCGGCCGGCTGAAGAAAAAACCCAAAGGAGGCCTCTATGTATCCTGTCTTGGGCGTGGACGTGAGCAGTTCGGCAATGACTCCGAAGAGATAAAGATGATTCATGAGCGACTAGGCGACTTTCCGTTGATCGGCTTTTTTGCGAACGGCGAAATTCATCACGACAAACTGTACGGTTACACTGGCGTGCTCACGCTGTTTACTTGAGGATTAGCGCGGCCGGTTGCAACCTGGCGATTCGCGGCATCGGCTGTCACTGAGCGATCGGCTATGTGAGCGTGCGTGCGAGACGATCACTTCCGGTGACTCAGGCCGTGGCCAATGCGATGTTTGACCTCAGACCCCGCCGAAAGCCTTATCGCAGTCGTCTAAACGGTAGCACCGGTATTCGCAATTACCTATATTCAGATCGCGAAGCCCTTCATCCGGAATATTGCCTTCACAGTATGCAACAAACACCCGAATCGTCTCCTCGTGTGCAACCACGAGAATATTCTCTTGCTGCTGAGCTCTTAGCCAGCGAATGAAACCCAACACACGCTGCTTGTGATCGAGCAGCGACTCGCCGCCGTTCACGCGCGCATTAACCGGATCGTGAGCAATAGCTGCAAAGTACTCGCTCACCGCCCTGCCATCAAAGCCAGAGCGGATATCGACGATATCGGGATGGACCTCAATCGGCGCATCGTGATACTGATTTACGATTTCGGCCGTCTGACGTGTGCGCCGCAACGGTGAGACAATAATGCGATCGATAAGCAGATCGCGTAGCTGTTCGGCTGCTGCCTGGGCCTGCCGTCTTCCAATGTCATTCAAGAACACATCGGCATTCGGATCATCGTTGCACAGCCCCAGCTCGTTATAGTTGGTGCGACCATGACGCATAACATAAAGATTCATAGGTGTCAGCCTCCTGCCTTGGTCTGAGTATAACCAACCACAGTGGCGCTTTCCTGCCGTTCAGCCAACAACCTCTGGTCCACGCGCTGCTCACCATTACTGGCAGCTATTCAGGGATTGCTCTGCTGGAGTACGCGCGGGTAAGCGGCTTGTAGACTTTGGAATCCGCCCGGCCCCAATAGTCTGTCAGCGTCGCTTTCCCTTTTGCGCTTTTTCAAATTTAACGTTGATGAAATTTCCTTCAAAAGCTCTGCCGTCAAGGTTTGCTATCGCTGAACGCGCCTCATGACCTTCCATCTCAACAAACCCGAATCCCTTACAATGGCCGGAGAAGATGTCCCTGACGAGTTTTAGTGAATGGACCCGGCCAAAGGGTGTGAACAACGCTTCGAGAGATTCTTCGGTTGTGGTGGGCGGAAGCTTGCCAACAAAAAGTTTCTTCACATTATCGTTCCTCTATTCATTGTTTTTAAAAGCAAACCCCGCAAAGCGGGGCTTACCAATGCTACGCAACGGTTTGGCTATTAAGCCTGTACGTTGGTTGCTTGCGGGCCTTTGGGACCGTTTTCAACATCATAGGTCACGGATTGACCTTCAGTCAGGGTGCGAAAACCCGAGTTTGCGATAGCGGAATAATGAACAAAGACATCCTTACCGCCCTGATTTGGCGCAATAAAGCCAAAGCCCTTGGTTTCATTGAACCATTTTACGGTACCAGTTTGCATGATAAATACCTCATCGTTGTGTTTAAAAGAGTTTTACTAATCGTACGAGGTATTCAACAGAAAAGATCTTGAGAAGAATTGCTGAGAAAGACCCGGATAGGAGTTAGTACTGAGTAGTTTAACCCAATTTCGGGCCAATAGCCGCAAGACAATCACTCCAGAGCGCAATTAAGTTTAATATTCGACAGTTCTTCGCATTGGTACCATCGTCTTACGGCGCGACCAGGGCGAAGGTGCATTTTTACCGGCGGGGCGCTGACCCACGAGAAAGACTTCAGCCGATGATATGATCCAATCTGGCACCCCTCATAAAATGACGCCCCAGACAGAATTGTAATGGACGCGGAGCATGAATCGGTATCAACATGACGCTTGACGAACAGGCTGCGCAGCAGCACTTCGCGCAAGGGCGGCTGCCGGAAGCAACGGCGGCCTTCGAGCTTTTGTCCGAGCAGTTGCAAGAGCGCCTCGATCTGTAAGCACGCCCAGCCCGCATGTTGCACGAAGGCGGACGCCTTCGTGCAACAAGCGGGCTAGGATACCTGGCACTGCTCGCCAACGGCATGGACGCTGCGATCAACCACCTTGCGCAGGCGATTAATCACGGCTTGCGCTCCAGGAAAACACTGGCGCATCTGGCCGAGGCGTACTACCGCAAGGGCCGGCTGCACTCGGCCGCGAGGGACTTGCTGGCACGCTGGCCGTGATGGGCAAGCTCGACGCCTGGCAGATCGTGCAGGCAAGCATCTGCAGCGCGATACCCTGGTTGACAGCCAAGCCACTTCCAGTGATCAACGTCGAGGTCAACGGCCACAGCTCAAACCCGGTGCTCGATACCGGGGCTGGGGACACCGTGCTCGACTGGCGGCGGAAGCTGGCGCGGACACAAACTGCGCAACCACTGGCCACGACTGGATCGAGTCTGCCGCTACGATTTGGCTGGCGTTATGCTGGATTCCTTCCCTCTCGGGCATAGCTGCGGATTCGCGCTCCAGGGCCTGATCGGCAACCTCCTGCTGCGCGAAGCCCTGCTGACCCTCGATTTTCCTGCAATGCGACTGAATCTGACTTTGTAAGGCAACGTTGGTCGGTGACGAAAACCAAAACTGTCAAAAACTCAATAAAACTGACGGAAAATTTTACAATATTACCCCTGGTTTACTTCAGAAGATTTCTATAAAAGCATTCGAACTCATTGAAAGAAATAGGTCACCTAAAAAGTTAGTACGAAAATTGCTTAACATAATTAGTACAGCCACAAACTGTAGTGGCTGCAGGCAAATAAGCCAGTCGATGCCCCGTTGGTCGGCAATTGGCCACGATTTGTGGATCGACGTCGTTTGAATTGAGTAGAATGTGACCGTCATGCAGGACAGAATTGAATCCAAAAACACCAAACTCAAGCTGCTGAATCTGCGCCTTGCAGAACTGGAAGCTGAGCGCGAGCGAATCGAATTAGAGGTTCAAACCCTCGACAAAACACTATCGAAGGACACCTGGATCGGTCAGTGGAGCCGCACGACGCTAGCCGCCGTCAGCGTCCTGGCTGTCGCATCGCTGCTTTCCGCCAGTGGTTTCCATGATGCGCAAAGTAGCATGGCAACGAATAACCAGTCTGAACTCTCTGCGATGAGCACATTGCAGAACGCGCATATCCTGCACAGCGACCAGCTTGCCTCAAACAGCAAGCAGCCAACATCGCAGCCCGGCAAAAGAAAGCCCCGTTCGGCCAATGCAAAACCAGTCAGTCAGAAACGATGGGGACCCTTGTTGGTGATGCCAGAGCCAACATCCAAGAAACGCTACTTTGGCTTCGACCCGGTGGTGAAAAGGCAACAGGAAAGCCTGCTCGACCTTGTTTTCGACCTGGGTGAGGCGGATGGTTTCAATGCTGTCTCT
>JARFQK010000146.1 GCA_029287815.1 Gammaproteobacteria bacterium | reverse complement strand
TCGTCTACACCGATAGCAGGGAACATCCAAGCTATATCAAGATCTTCGATCCACACAACCTCGGCGTTTCCTGTGGCTATAGTGAAAAGCCGCCGTTGCCCGGCTGGATCCTGTCGAGAATCCCTCCGATCGAACTCGAAGAAGCGCTCTACCCGACCGCCAGCCGCAGGCGCTGGTGGGAGCGGATTTTCGAATGACCTCTCCTATTCAGCAGCACTTGTTTTCAACGCAAAGGCGCAAAGACGCAGAGGGCGCTAAGAAATACTTTTCTGGGTGCTGATATTGGTCATCTCGACCACGGGGATCAAGCTCACTGCGGTCTCACTTGCTCGTCATGGCGAGCAGCGATAGCGACGCGGCCATCTTCTGAATCTCGCGCTTTTGCTGAGTCACCGAATCCAAGCGCGGTAGGGTGCGCCGTGCGCCCCATAAATTCCGCTCAAGGATCGGAGACCACACATACCGTCAAAGACGCAACCGCCTCTGTTATCGGCGGATTTGTCCCTCTCGATCTCATCGCGGTGCGCGTGGTGCACAAAAAGCACCTCAGCGCACTCTGCGGCCTTTGCGTTAGTTCAGCTTCTTCACTGATAGCCTTGCTGGTATTTCTCGCTCGGCGTTATGGCCTGCACGATATCCAGATGAATCCCATTGGGGTCCTCGATACAGAAGTGTCGCTGTCCCCAGTCCTCTGAGCGAAGCTCCAGCACGATATTCAGTGATCGACTCTGCGCGAACGCATATGCCGCATCGGCGTCATCGACCTCGAGACTGAAGATTACACCGTTGCCCGCATAAGCTTGATGAAATATCTCTGGCTGCGTCGGCTGGTCAGGCAAAAGAAAACCCAGCTGTACGCCGGACTCCGATACCAGGTGAAGATACCAGTCGTTTTCAAATGCGACACCAAAACCCAGGTTTTCCGAGTAAAAAGCCTTCGCCGCTGGAAGATCGCTGACGATGAACACGGGGAACGAACTGTCAGGTCTTATCATCGTTTTCCTCACTATCCAATGGCTGTTGCTATACTTTATTCATTACGGAATGCCGTAACAAGCTATAACAATGCCACCTTGCGGACATTTAATAATGATCACAGGACGATACAGAAAAGACCTGCTTGTTCTTCTTTGCAGCCTGGTCCTACCGGCAGTGAGCGGAGCGCAATCGTCACAGGAACTAGAACGTCAATGCGAACAGGTACGCGAGGAGCTGATTGCGCCCTTGCGCCAGCAAGCCATCGACCAGTGTATCGAAGATCGGACAACAGGCCGCAGCGGCAGCCGCAGCAGTCGCGATGCAAGCGAACACTGCGAGCGCTTCTACGCCGACTACGGCCAGGGTGGCACCACCCAGTCAGGCGGTTTCCGCCAACGCATGTTCCACGATATTCCGGAATGTCAGGCACTCCACGAAGCCGAACGCGCTGGCCGCCGACGCTGATGATGTACGTTATCGAATGAACGCAGAGGTCGCAGAGACCTCTGCGCTAAATCCAATTTGCCGATCGTGTAGGGTGGGTCCCAGTACCACGTAGTCAGGTATCGCTTATTGCTCAAGCTGATAGTAACGTGCGGATGGCTAATGCTCCGGGTAGCAAATAGCTGGATTACATCGCCAGTTTGTTTGCATTATCGACCCAGTCCAGCAGCCGCTTCTCGAGATAGTCGAAAAACGGATTGTAGCGCAGGCGGAACATCCAGTCGGATGGTATCGTCAGCAAACCGCGTTCACCCTGGATCGCCATCTGCCCCAGAAACAGAAACTCTTCATTCTCCGGGGCTCTTTGTCCGTATAACGGATCATCCGGCGCGAATGGCAGCGCGACGTGTGACAGCGAAATCACGCCTGGCGGCCAGCTGAGATCAAGCTGTTCTTCATTGCTCGGATCCAGCGAGTAAGGTTCTATACGCTTGCTAACGACGCGCGTGCTACGCGGGTTCTCGTTGGTAACCAGCGTCACCGAAAATGGCAAATCGGTCGCCTGTAATACCCTGTCGGTCAGCGGGGCAGGGTCGTCAATGAGCATTCTATAGGCGGCAGCGTAACGATTGATATCGAACAGCACCAGTTCATGGCGATTCGGTTTCAGGTGTTCGAGCAAGTTGTCGACCACAGCCTCGGTTGTCACCGTCGCATCGACCGTGGATTTGAACACCAGCACAGGCGGCAGCACAATCTCCGGGCTGGCGGCGGCTCTTTGTTCGATGCGGCTGGCAATCGAGCGGGTCAGGCCGTGAACCACGTCGGCCGCATTGGTTGCGAACGAGTTATATTTATACGGATCGAATTCTGGGTGAATCTGCGTATAAGCAAGACCATCGAGGCCTGGTAGGTTCGACAAGGTGTCCTTGACGCTGGCAAAGCCGGCGGCCGGGTGAACTCCGATGGCCGGTGAGATCAGAATCAGGCTGCCGGGTACCGGCGCGCTTTCGCCTTCCAGTGCATCCAGCGCAAACTCGAGTGCCAGCGGGGCGCCAGTCGAGTAACCGATCATGTGCACCGGCTTGCCGTTCACCTTTTGGTCCAGGTGGCGCATGCCAATACGTACCGCAGCGGTCATGTCTTCGCGGTCAATGAATCGGAGTCCGGAGGGTGCGGTGCCGTGGCCGGGCAAGCGCATACCGATGACCCAGTAACCGCGCTGGTTGAGTGCCTGGCCGAGCGTGCGCAGTGAATACGGCGAATCGGACATGCCGTGAAGCAATAACACGGCGCCCTCGGGATTGGCGCTGGCCAGTTCGAAGCTGCGGTTCCAGTTGGGTTTCTGTTTGCGTGGGTCAGCGATGCTGCCGCTGCTGTAGCGATCCAGCTTGTGCTCGGGCCCGGTTTCGGTCTGCGCATAGACCTCATCGTCCAGCTGTTTGAACAGACGATTTTCGAGTTGCAGGTATTCTTCGAAGCTTTGAACGTCCTCGCTGTTGTCCTGCGTGAATTCCTCATCCAGTTTCTCGGTATGCCAGGGTTTGAGCGCGGCACCGCCGCAGCCCGGCAAAGGCAGTGTCATCAGCACCAGAAATGTGACCGAAATTAGATGGCGGGTGAACAAATGGGTGCTCTGCATAACATATCTCGTTATTGCTTTTTGTCTTTCTTGCGCTGGCATTATCGTCCCGGCGTAAGAACCCAGTAGCTCGCGCCTTGCGGTGTCTCCAGCCGGTACAGTGAGCGAGAAAAAGGCGTCTGTTCATTGGTCAGGCGTAAGAACAGATCATCGAAAAACTCCGGCGTTTCCAGGCTGAAGTTATGGAAGTTGCGGGTGCGGTTGACCGGGGTCACATCGACCAGCGTGACCAGTTCGCTGTCCGGGTCGACCAGTTCGGCGATGCGCGCAGCTTCTTCCAGCATATCCGTGCTCAGCGTGCTTTCGCCGCGGCGGGTGTCACCGAGGTTGACGAGCCGGCTCATTACCAGGGCACGATCGTTCGACGACACGTAAACCGTCAGGTTTCTGGTCAGACTGGTAATCTCGCGTTTGAACTGATTGTCGAATTCCTCGTGGCTGACATCGGGCGCGGTCAGCACCACATCCTCGATTTCGATGTCGGCGTCGGCGAATTCCGGGTTCTGGTACAGGTGGCTGAACGCATGCGCAACGACCTCGCCGCCCATGCTGTTAGCGATCAGCCAGAGCCTCTTCGGTTGAATATCGCGGACGATCAGCTCGAGCGTCTGCGCCAGTTCGGCGCCGGATTCAGCGGCGATGTTGCGCGCCCTGCGGTAACCGCGCAGCGACGAGCCCTGGTTGCCTGGCCAGTCGAACACCATCACCGGTGAGTTGATGTCGAGGATATGGCCGACAAACGAAGTTTTGCGCAACGCCGACGAGAAGCGCTCCCTGAAGCCGTGGATCACGATCAGCAGCGATCGGCGCGGCGATTTCTCGACCAGCTCGCGCAGCTGGTTGACGAAGTCCTCCTGCTGCAGCATTTCCATGTTCTTGATCACGATCTCCTCGGTCTGGAACCACTCGCTCGAATTGATGAACATGCCGAGGCCAACGCTGGGCTCAACCCGGGTATCGAACAGGCCGAATTTGAGGGTTGCCTCGCGCTCGCTGCCGAAGCGGTCTTCCAGCACTTCGTCAGCACCGCTTTTCGCTCGGTTGGTGACAAAGAAATAACGCATCGCACCTTGTTCGCCGAGCTGGGCCACGGTCATGCGTGTGAACAGAAAGCTCTCGGCGCGCCTAAGTGCTTCGCCGGTGGAACCGTATAACGCCTGATAGAACCACGTGCCGATGAGCGCAATCAACAGCAGGGTTATGATC
>JARFQK010000145.1 GCA_029287815.1 Gammaproteobacteria bacterium | reverse complement strand
CTTGCTCGGCACCACCTTCGAGCTTCACCATCTGGGCGTTGGCCTGTTTCATGAACCGACCCGCATGCGCAAGTGCCTGCTGTGGTGTCGTGTAACTCAGGTAGGGCATATCCACGATCAGCATCGACCGCTCGAGTCCGCGAGACACCGCCTTGCTGTGATAGAGCATTTCATCCACCGTGACCGGCAACGTCGTCTGGCGTCCTTGCACAACCATGCCCAAGGAATCCCCGACCAGCACGGCGTCAATGCCGGCACGGTCGAGTATGTGTGCAAAGCTGGCATCGTAAGCGGTCAGACAGGCAATTTTTTTACCGGTCTGTTTTTGTGCCTGCAGACCGGGCACAGTGACTTTCTGTGGCTGTTGCGTCTGGATACTCATTCAGATGATGATATCCTGCACAGCCACCGGGTTGAAATAATGCCTGCCACTGCGGGTGTTGAGAATTTGCTCGAGCAAAATTTCATATTCATCGTTGTTATGGGCAAAATCGATATCGGCTGCATTCACAATCAGCAAAGGCGCTTCACTGTACCGGTAGAAAAAACCGACATAAGCGTCGCACAAGCGTTCCAGGTACGCGGCTTCGATCCATTGCTCGTGCTTGATCCCACGCTTGCTGATTCGATCGAGCAGAATCTCGACCGGCGCCTGCAGATAGACGACGAGATCAGGCTTCTGCGCATCCAGCATCAGGTTCGAATAAACCTGCTCGTACAAATCGAGCTCGTCCGCGTCGAGTGTCAACTCAGCGAATAAGCGGTCTTTCTGGATCAGGAAGTCTGCCACGCGCACCGGGTTGAACATATCGTCCTGTTTAAGCATTTTCAACTGGCGTGATCGCTGCATCAAAAAATGCAGCTGAGTCGGCAGAGCGGCGCTGCGTGGATTCTCGTAGAATTTTTCAAGAAACGGATTTTCCTCTGCCGCCTCGAGTAAAAGACTGCTGCCGAACGACCCGACCAGGCGCCTGGCCAGCGTTGTCTTACCGACCCCAATCGGCCCCTCTACCACAACAAAACCGGGCAACGGCCTGGACTCGAGCAGGTGCTCAATAGCCGTTGTCATGCCTCATCACTCTCAATCGCTCCCAGATACTGCAATCCGTTTTCCGAACAGTTCCTGATCAATTCGCTGAGCATACCACGTCCGGGAATTTCGAGTGAGTCATCGATCCTGTGCAGCGGATAGAGGACAAATTCTCGCTGGGCGATGCCGGGATGCGGCAGGGTCAAACGCGGATCGTCCAGACATAGATCATCGAACATCAGCATATCCAGGTCAATGGTGCGTGGTCCCCAGTGGCGTGTGCGCACCCGGCCCTGGTCCGTTTCGATCTGCTGCAGACGCGCTAGCAGATCATAAGGGTCCAATGATGTTTTCACGACAACTACGGCATTGTAATAATCGGCTTGCGCAATAGCACCGCTGGGCGGGACCAGTGGTTTGCTCGAGTACAGCCCGGAGTCCGCGACTACGCGGGTACCGGGTAGGCGTCGGATCGCTTGTATGGCCCGGCGGATCTGCCGGGGTGGATCCTCGAGATTACTGCCCAGCGCGAGGTACGCGGTCGCGGTATCAGCGTCTACCACCTTTGTCCCGTTTCGGCCTGCTCCGGCGTTTTCTCGGCGCACCCTGCTTTCCGCCAGCGACGATCTTTTGCTGTTGCTCAGGTGTGTTTTCCTGTAATTCGGTCCACCATCGGCAATCATCGGTTTCCACTTCACCGGCATTGGCGCGCAGACACAAGAAGTCATAAGCTGCGCGGAACTTGGGATGATGCAATACACCGTAGGCCCGTTTTCCTGAGCGGTGTCTGAAGCGCGCCTGTAACGCCCAGATATCGCGCATGATCGTCGTGAACCGCTTGGGAATCGATACGTAGTGTAACTGGTGTGCGATCAGCCGGGTCGCGGCTTTTTGAAGCGCGACCGCGTGAGGCATGCCGGCGTCGACATTGGCTTGTGTCTGCTGTTTGACCGGCGCCCAAAGCAAAGCCGCAAACAAGAACGCCGGTGTCACCGGCTTGTCGAGCCTGACGCGTTGATCAGTACTCTGCATGGCCAGCCTGACAAACTCAGCCACGGTCGGATCATGCAGCGCTTCGGCAGCATCGGGAAACAGGTATTTCAACAAATCGTATTCCTGCAGCGCTTCCAGACTTTCCCCTGCATGTCCTGAATGGAACAGTTTCAGTACCTCCTCGAACAAACGCGCAGGCGGAACATCAACCAACAACGGCCCAAGCTCGAGCATTGCCGCTCGGCACGCTTGATCGATCGAAAAGCCCAATTTCGAGGCAAACCGAATGGCCCGCAACATCCGCACCGGATCTTCGCGATAACGCGTCTCCTGATCACCGATCAGACGCAAGCGGCGATCTGCAATATCATCGACGCCGCCAACGTAATCGATGATGCTGAAGTCTGCGATGTTGTAATACAATGCATTGGCGGTGAAATCGCGGCGCCAGACGTCATCGTGAATTTCACCGTAGACATTGTCGCGCAGGATGCGGCCCGACTCGTCATGATGTTCGTGATGAGCCTCGCCGTGCGGCGCCCTGAACGTTGCGACTTCGATAATTTGCCGACCAAAATGGACATGAGCAAGCCGGAAACGACGGCCGATCAGACGGCAGTTGCGAAACAGCTTACTGACCTGCTCTGGCGTCGCATCGGTTGCGACATCAAAATCCTTCGGATGCTGGTTCAGTAGCAGGTCTCGCACCGCACCGCCGACCAGGCAGGCCTGATATCCGGCCTTGTGCAAGCGGTACAGCACTTTCAAGGCGGGCTCATCGATATTGCTCCGGGAAACATTGTGCTCGGCGCGCTGGATGATCACCGGATCAATCGATACGCCGTCAACGCTATCGTTATTTTTTTTCCGCCTGGACTTGAGCCAATTCATCATAGCGCTGTCACCAAGGCTTGCGCACCAGCGTCAAACCATCACCGATCGGCACCAGGCTGATCTCGACACGCTGATCCTGGCTGAGCATCTCGTTGAAATGCCTGATTGCACGTGTGCTCGGCTCGGTGTTGGCGGGATCGGCCACATCACCTGACCAGAGCGTGTTGTCGACCGCAATCAGCCCGCCCTCGCGCAACAAGTGCAGAGACAGCTCGTAATAATCCAGATAATTCTGTTTGTCAGCATCGATGAAGATAAAATCGAAGGTACCCGCCGCACCTTCCTTGAGCATTTGCTGGAGGGTTTGGTTCGCATCACCCAGGATCAGCTCGATACGTTGCTCCAGGCCGGCGAGCTGCCAGTACTTACGGGCGATGGCGGTCCATTCCTCCGAATCATCACAGCAGATCAGTTTGCCGTCATCGGGCAAAGCGCGAGCAATGCTGATCGAACTGTATCCGGTGTAGGTACCGATCTCCAGAGCACGCCGAGCGCCGACCAGCTTCGTCAACAAAGCCATGAACTGGCCCTGTTCCGGAGCGATCTGCATCTCAGAGTATTCGATATCGGCAGTTTCCTCGCGCAGTTGCTTCAGCAAGTCGGGTTCCTGGACAGAAACATCCAGAAGATAATCATAGATGCGATCATCGATAGACAGTGTACGATTACTCAAGCAGCAAATTCCCGTCGAGTTGCTTTGGAGCGCAAAATTATATCAATAAACAGAGTGTTAGGCACACATCAGCTTAATGCTGGGATGAGCCCCGTATTTCGGTAATGCAGATAGTCCCGCAAAATTCGGGCGTGGTCAAAAGCCAACGGCACATCAATCGTATCGGGATTGAAGATACCCACACGTGCTGCATCGTCTGCTGCGACGGGTTCGCCGTGGGCCTGGGCGACGTAAATCAAGCTCACGGTATGTCCACGCGGGTCTCGCGCCGGATCCGAATAGCAGCCGAGCAGGCGCTGCAAGCGCACTTCCATACTAGTCTCTTCGAGCGCCTCGCGTACGGCTGCATCGGGTACCGATTCCCCGATATCAACGAAGCCACCCGGAATCGCCCAACCTGATGGCGGATTCTTACGCTCGATCAACACGATGGGCCGTTCCGGTAAGTCGATCAGCTCGATGATCGCGTCGGCAGCCAGCCTGGGGGTCTTTGGTTCCGACATGAACGACTCACTGCTCTCGCTTGAAACGAACGATATGCT
>JARFQK010000115.1 GCA_029287815.1 Gammaproteobacteria bacterium | reverse complement strand
CGCATACTGATCCTGACGCTGACCAAACGTATGGCCGAGGATTTGACCGAGTATCTGATGGAGCACGGTGTGCGTGTGCGTTACCTGCACTCGGATATCGACACCGTCGAGCGTGTCGAAATCATTCGTGATCTTCGCCTGGGCGAGTTCGACGTGCTGGTCGGCATCAATCTGTTGCGCGAGGGGCTGGACATTCCCGAGGTCTCGCTGGTGGCGATTCTCGATGCCGACAAGGAGGGTTTTCTGCGCTCGGATCGCTCTCTGATCCAGAGCATTGGACGCGCGGCACGCAATGTGAATGGCAAAGCCATTCTCTACGCCGACACGGTGACCGCCTCGATGGAACGCGCGATCACGATCACCCGCGAGCGCCGAGCCAAACAACAGGTATTCAACAACGAGCACGGGATCACACCGACCACGATCAGCAAGCAGGTGACCGATATCCTCGAAGCGGGTTATCAACAAAAAACCGGACAGACCTACCGCTCGGCGATACGTGAGGTGGCTGAGGAGCGGGCAGAGTACCAGGCTTTGAAACCAGAACAACTGTCCAAAGAAATAGCACGGCTCGAAAAACAGATGTACGAGCATGCTCGCAATCTCGAGTTCGAAGAAGCGGCGCTACTAAGGGACAGGCTCGAGGAGATCAAGCAGGTCGCGTTGGGACCGGCGGCGTAAATCAGCCCTCTTGTCGCGGCTGCCAGGGCTCTGCGCGCTGTCAGGCCGCACTTCTCACCACGATCACTGGAGCAGGCTCGGGATTCGTGTTGGTAAGCGCCGCTCTGGGGCGAAACGCGTAGCCACAGCAAGGGTTTGAGTGAGGAAACCGCAGGGTGCGCCGTGCGCACCAGAACCGGCTACCCTACTGAGGATTCGCCGTGCGCACGGCGCACCCTTCTATGAGGACTGCTGTGTCACCAGGCGGGCTAATGCCGCGCCTTGAGCTGAACGATATTATCGGGCAGCCACACTTTGGGTTTGTCGATACCATAGCCCTGGGCGTAGTCGACGCCCAGTTCCTTCAGAACGCCGAGAATGGCTTTGCTTTCGACGTACTCTGCGACGGTGGTCAGGCCGATTTCGTGCCCGATGTCGTTGATCGCTGACACGATCGCACGATCCATGGGGTCATCGGCGATATCGCGGACGAATTCACCATCGATTTTCAGGAAATCGACCGGCAATTTCTTCAAATATGCGAAAGAACTGAGACCACTGCCAAAATCGTCCAGCGCGAACATGCAGCCGATCTCTTTCATCTTGCTGATGAAATCGATCGCAAGCGAGAGGTTCGCAATAACGGCTGTTTCGGTAATCTCGAAACAGATCCGACTTGCGTCGATCGCGTAATGATCCAGCTCCCTGCGAATGAAATCCAGAATGTCGGTATTGCTGAGCGTCTGGCCCGACAAATTGATATTGAAGATATGCCGGTCTGCTTTGCCGGGCCTGTTCCGGTGCCTGCTTTCCTGCTCGGATATCATCTGACAGGTCGTGCTGACGACCCACCGGTCCAGGGCCGGCATCATGTCATAGCGTTCCGCTGCTGGTATAAATGACATTGGTGGTACCGGATCGCCGTGATCATCGAGCATGCGCAACAGCACCTCATAATGCGTGCCGGCTCTGGTGTCGATGATCGGCTTGACCGCCTGCAAGGCAAGCTGGAAGCGATTCTGCTCCAGAGCATTCTTGATACGCGTAACCCATTGCGCTTCACCATGGCGCCGCGATATCTCGATATCATCAGGCGTATAGACATGCACACGATTACGACCGAGGTCCTTGGCGATGTAGCAGGCGGAATCAGAGCGGCGTAGTACATCCTGAACTGAACCGCTGTCATTGGTGATTGGGACCAGGCCAATGCTGACACTGACATCAAAAGTTTTCTTGTCCCAGCTGAAGGCGAAATCCTTGATCGTTGCGCGCAGGTTCTCCGCGACTTTCTGGGCCTGTTTGACCGGGCAATCGAACATCAGCACGCCAAACTCATCGCCACCGAGCCGGGCCAGACAGTCGCTGGCGCGCACGTCCTGCGGCATCAACGCGGCGATTTCTTTCAACAGCTGATCGCCGGCGATGTGTCCACAGGTATCGTTCACCAGCTTGAACTGATCGAGGTCAAGATAGCAGATCGCATGCTGCTTATTTTCATCCCTGGCCGTATTCACCGCTTGCTTGAGCTGATTCTCGAACTCATGGCGATTGATAAGGCCGGTCAGCGAATCATGCGTTGCCTGGAACTCCATTTTCTTCGACAGGTTGCGTATATGGGTGATGTTCCTGAACACCAGAACCGCGCCGATCATTTCACCGCTGTGGCCACGGATCGGCGAGGAGGAGTTTTCCACAGCGAATTCATCGCCGTTCTTGTTGATCAGCAAGGCGGGCTTGTCGAACAAGACCGTGCCCTCGGTATCGAGGCATTCATCAACGGTGCTGTTGACAGGTTCCCGCGTATCTTCATGGATCAGCCTAAACACGGTATTGATCGGCATGCCGATGGCCTCGTCCTCGTTCCAGCCGGTGATGCGCCGCGCGATTGGATTCATGTACACAATGTGCTTGTCGACATCGGTCGTAATCACGGCTTCGCTGATGGAATGCAGCGTGACTTGGGCGTGTTCGCGCTCACGGAAGATTTCGGCTTGCGCGCGCTGTCGCTCCATTGCGCTTCTGATGCGTAAATTGACGAGATTGAAAAATAGCAGCATGAACGCTGCGGTTGAGAAAACCGCAAAAGCGAGCCACTTGTAATCCAGGTCGGCCCAGCTCATCTGTCGCATCAGCTCGAGATCATAGTATTGACCGGCGACCTCGAGTCGATGTGTCGACGTAAAAACGGGCAATAACGAATCCAGAGCGATCGCTTGCGCATTGATCGATCGGGCGATCGTATAGGCGCCGATATCCTTATCGAAATAGCGATAGGACAGTGACTCGTTTTCACCGATTTCCATGCTGTCAAGGATATTGTCGGTTTTGATGGTTACAGCCACCAGACGAGTCGCCAGATCATACCGCTGTATCTTGTCCGCGGGCAAGTCCTTGGATGTATAGATTGGCGTCAGAATCATATAGCCGGTGCCGCCGGTATGGAGGCTGAAAGGCTTGGTCGCGCGCGCGCGACCGGTGTTGATCGATTCCTCCAGTGCATCGGTGATCTCCGGGGACGATAAAACGTCGAAGCCGAGCAAAGGCAGGGAGGGGATCTCCATCGGCTCCATGAAGACCAAAGGGTAATAGACACTGCGCTCGGCGACTGGTACCAGAGTGCGGTCCTCACGGTCATCGTACTCGGTGATGCGAAAGTTGGCGAATCCTTGAAGCCTGCGCTCATTCAAAAAATCGTCGAGTTCGCTGTCTTTCACACGTATCATGTATTGGGTCAGGTGTATGAACGGGTGGTCTTTTCTGATCGCGCGAGAATATTCCTCCAATTTTCGGTAATCCACGCTATCGACCGTGCTGAAATAGGCCCGATATGAGTCCAGCACGTGTTCGCCCGCGTGCAGAGCCTCCTGGGTTTGCTGGAAGACCAGCTGTGCGCTGTCAGCCAACCGGCTCTGGATGGTTTTGATGCTTTGTGAGACGACGAGTAATACCATCACGGCCAGGATCGCCAGGCTGGTCAGAATCAGCAGCAGTTTGACGAAGCCGTAAGATCGCTCAAAACTGGATTGCAGAGCGTACATCAGTTAAATGCCTGCGCCTTGAGCCTGATGAACTCGGGCAGTTTGATCTGTGCTCTGTCGAGGAGGCTGTTATTGACAATGATGTTGAAATTACGATTCGGGATGATCGGGATTGCAGCAGCGGCGGTTCCATTTAGGATTTCGATCGCGACCTTGCCGGCCCACTCCCCATGCTCCTCGGGAACCTTGGTCATGCCAAACATCGTGTAAGGCATCATCCACCCATGATTGGTTGCGCTGAGCCTTTTGCTCAGCGGTGCGATCGCTCGTGCAACTGCCTCACTGTCCCAGTCTGTGATGCCGGCATAGCTGCCGATGATCACAAAATCCGCCAGTTGTGCCTCCTCGTAGGCTGCGAGCCAGTCTGCCATTGTGCCCACCAGCTGGCTTGATATTTCGATCTGCCGCGTCTTGCCGCTGAGTTCAAACCGTCGCAGGTTCTTCCATTCTGTCAGGGTATTTGCGCCAATATAAAAGGCATGATCTACTTCGCCGACTATCGCGGCCACCTTGTCAAACATCGGTTCGATTGCAGCCACCTCGATCATGCCAGTCACATTCGAAAACGGAAAACCGTACTGCTCGACGGTCCAGTTGACGCCGCAGAATACGAACGGAATATCGGCATCCTTGTAATATGGAACGATCAGGTATTTTGACGCGTTGTCATCCGAGGCGATCACGACGTCCGGTTGCATTGCATCGATCAGTTTTTTTGCGTCAAGCGCGGCTCGCTGGATCGATGCTTCGTCCTTGTTGCGTTTGGTGTCCATATTGAAGATGGTGATCTCGCACTTGTCGCCGAGCGTTTCCAGCAGACCACGCTCGACGCCGTCGGACCAGGCATAGCCTTGATGATAGGACGAGACATAGACGCATTTAGCAGCTTCAACAGTGGTCGCTGACAGGAGAATAACGAGTACTCTTGTACAGAATCCTGAGCCAGTCATGAGCGTCACCAACTACTTCTTGGCTGCGTAACCTAAGGTCTAGTGAGATGAACCAGCGTTTTACCCGAAATCGCTGCGATATGTCGGTGTTTTTACAAGATGTTACAAAATTTGGGGGAAGCGCTGGATTAATCAGAGGTTCCTCAGAAATAATAAGCAAGGTCGATCTGGACAAAGTTGTCGAAGCGAAAACTGTACAGAGGCCGGTCTTCCTCAGTTCCGCTGTAGGTTCGCAGCTCGGCTTCCAGCAGCCAGTTCTGTCCGAATCGTCGGGTTGCCTCGATGAAACCGGCAACGGTTCGCGTGTCAGCGTCGGTAATCAGCCCCCCGAGCACTTCGGTGGACTGGGCATCGTTCATCACATACCGCAAGGCGGTTGCGAGATCATTGTCAAAAATGGTTTCGCGTTTGTTGCCATCGCTGTAGTGATATTCGACGACGAAGCCAAGGTCGCTGAAGCCGCCGGTAAAGCCGACCCAGGTGTACTCGAAGCCGCCGACAGCCTGGAAGTTGTGTGATCCTTTGCGCAAACCCGAACGATATTCCTTGTTGATTGCCTCGAGTTTCCAGGTCCAGTCGCCAACAAACACCTGGCCATCGATACCTGCCTGATTGATCAATGAGTAGACCGGGACCGCCACGGTGGGCTGACCGGTGGGGGCGAATTCCACAGGGAAGAAA
>JARFQK010000027.1 GCA_029287815.1 Gammaproteobacteria bacterium | reverse complement strand
CCCCCCCCCCCCCCCCCCCCCCCCCCCCCCCCCCCCCTCCTTCCCGCCTCCGGCCCCCCCCGAGAAATACACGTTGTACTCATCGTCGGCAGCGTCAGATGTGTATAAGAGACAGTTGTAGCCCAGGGACTTCAGATAAAGGCTCCAGTACGGTATCAACGCACCGAGCGAGGCAAAATAGAAGAAATAAAAACTCGAAAGTCGCCAGTACGGCGCCGCCGCGTTAACGCGCATTTATCACCAGGATGAGGGGAGCAGGCGCAGGATTCGTATTCGAAAGCGCTATTCTGGGGCGATAAGCGCAGCCGTAGCTACGTTTCGAGAGAACAGACCGTGGGGGGCGCTCTGCGCACCGCGAAGGTTCAGTTGGACGGCCGGTTCCGGTGTGTGAGGCGCACCCTAAAGTGTGAGGCGATCGAAGACCAGCCATCATCTGCATCCGCAAGCTAGGGCTCGAATGCGGTGTCAATCCGTACCCGCTGGTACGACTGGCGTTCGTGACCTGACATCGGCGCATTGCGCGCGAAAGCGCAGCGTGTGATCCATGATCACAATGGCGAGCATCGCCTCGCAGATCGGTGTTGCCCGTATGCCGACACAGGGATCGTGACGTCCCTTGGTGATGATCTCGGCCGGATTGCCATCGATGTCGATCGTGCGACCCGGGAGGCGCAGACTCGAAGTCGGCTTCAACGCAGTATGTACGACGATATTTTGGCCCGTGGAAATACCGCCGAGAATCCCACCGGCATGGTTGCTCAAAAAGCCCTCTGGCGTTATCTCATCTCTGAATGAAGTGCCCTTGGCTGCGACACAGGCGAAACCGTCACCGATTTCCACACCTTTGACCGCATTGATGGCCATCATCGCCTGGGCAATGTCGGCATCCAGACGATCAAACACCGGCTCGCCAAGTCCGGGAGGCACCCCTCGGGCAATCGCGGTAATCTTGGCACCAACAGAGTCGCCCTCCTTGCGCAGCGCATCCATATAGCGCTCGAGTTCTGCAACCTTGTCGACATCTGGACAGAAGAAAGGATTGTTGCCAACCTCCGCGAGGTCGATCTTGTCGATCTTGATCGGACCGAGCTGGCTCAGGTAGCCAAAGATCTTGATGCCATAACGTTCGGACAGGAACTTTTTTGCGATCGCGCCGGCTGCAACACGCATGGCCGTCTCGCGCGCAGACGAACGACCGCCACCTCGGTAATCCCTGAAACCGAATTTCTGCTGATAGGTATAGTCAGCATGGCCAGGACGAAAGGTGTTCATGATCTCGCCGTAGTCTTTTGAACGTTGATCCACGTTCTCGATGATCAGGCCTATACTGGTTCCGGTGGTCTTGCCCTCGAACACGCCAGCAATTATTTTGACCCGGTCGGGTTCACGCCGCTGTGTGGTGTGGCGTGAGGTCCCGGGTTTGCGACGATCGAGATCCAGCTGAATGTCCTCTTCGGACAACGGCAGTCCGGGCGGGCAACCGTCGACAATGCCGATCAGCGCCGGTCCGTGGGATTCGCCACTGGTTGTCACGGTGAATAATCTGCCTGTCGTATTGCCGGACATAATGAAAGGAGATCCTGCTTGCTCGTGTCTGGAATGACGATGTTAACACCAAATCATAAGGCGTCGAACATTTGCTGATAGGTTCGCAACTGCTCTGATGTGAGCACAAACACACCCTCGCCACCGTGGGCGAACTCGAGCCAGGTAAACGGCACCTCGGGCAGAAGCTCGATCAATGCCGGCATCGAGTAGCCAACTTCGACCACAAGTATGCCATGCGCGGACAAATAGCGGCCCGCCTGCTTGAGTATGGGTATGACGATATCCATGCCGGTGGCACCCGCTGCCAGGCCGCCGCCGGGCTCAAAGCTGAATTCTTTATCAAGTTGCGCCATTTCCTGTTCAGACACATAAGGCGGATTGGACACGATGATATCGAACTGCTGTAGAGGTATCTTTTCGAACAAGTTGGATTCGATCAGGCGTAGGCGCTCTCCCAGGCCATGGTTTCGACGGTTTATCGCAGCCACATCGAGCGCGTCTTTTGACACATCACTGCCAATGATGCTCGCCTGTTCGAACGCATACGCGCACGCAATCGCGATGCAGCCGCTGCCGGTACACAAGTCAAGCACGTTTTCGACCCGCCCAGCATCGATCCAGGGCGAGAACTGCTGCTGTATCAATTCGGCGATGGGTGAGCGTGGTATCAGCACGCGCTGATCAACGTAAAAACTCAAACCCGCAAACCAGGCTTCGTTGGTGATGTAAGCTGCCGGTAGGCGCTTGGTCATGCGTGCCTGGTAGTTTTCGAGCACATTGCGTTTTTCGCTGTGCGTCAAGCGACAATCAAAGTAACCCTCATCGAGATCTGGTGGCAGATGCAAGGTGGCGAGGCAGAGATAGACGGCCTCATCGAGCGCATTCGGCATACCATGCGCAAAACAAAGGCCCCGCTTATTGAACTCGCTCACACCCCAGCGGACAAGATCGCGAATCGTATCGAGCTCGGCTGCAATTGCACGGATATTCATAGGCACAGGATTTTAGCCGGTTTAGTCGCCACTTTGCGAAAAGACTGTGGATTGGCTTCCGGAGCCCGTGCTCAGGTATAATTACGGACGACCTGAGAAATTCATCCCTGAACTTTCAAAGCACGGGACAAAAACATGCGATTTTCTGTTTCCCCATTTTGAGCCGCTTAGGGCGATTACGAACGGCAGCGGATGCGTGCACCGCTGAAACTCTGAATTGATCAGGGCTTCCTTAAAATAATATTCAATTGGTTTGAATCTGGCATGATGACATCGGTCCAAAAACTAGCTTTGATCATGCTTGTCTTTTTGATAAGCCATCATTCGAACGCGAGCAGCGGGCTCGAAATCGAGGAGGCCTGGATCGCGGAAGCACCGCCGGTCAGCAAAGTCATGGCAGCCTATATGGAAATAGAAAATGAAACTGGGCATGACCGCCAAGCCATTGCGATGCAATGCGATGAGTTTGAACGCGCTGAATTTCATCGCACAGCAGACAAAGAAGGGGTCGCTCGAATGGAGCATCAACCGTCTCTGACGATCCGTGCCCACTCGGAGCTTGAACTTGAACCTGGCGGCTATCACATCATGCTGTTCAATCCACGGCGGCGTCTGCGGGCCGGCGACGAGACGCGTTGCAGTATGACTTTCGATGATCAGTCCTCGGTCGAGTTTGCGCTGACGGTAAAGAAAACGCTTGTCGAAGACCATTCGCATCATCATCACTGAGCAATGAAAGCCACCCCGAGCGAGCGACTGCGCTCGCTGTTTTTTTATGTCATACCGCATCACGGCATCTCATGGTGTGTATTCCAGATTGCGCGCATTCGCTGGCGCCCACTGAAAAACCTGACCATCTGGATCTATACACGTTTGCACGCTGTCAATATGAAAGAGGCGGTTATCGCTGATCATTATGCTTACGAGAGCTTGAACGCGTTCTTTACTCGCGCGCTGAAGCCAGAATCCCGCCCGCTGGATGATCCGGCAGATAGCTGGATATGCCCGGTTGATGGTACCGTGAGCCAGGCGGGCTTGATCGATGATGGACGCATATTCCAGGCCAAAGGCCGTTATTTCAGCCTCACGGAACTGTTAGCTGGCGATCAGACGACCGCAGCTCGATTCCGAAATGGAAAGTTCGCCACATTGTACCTGTCACCCCGTGATTACCACCGCATCCACATGCCGAGTGATGCCGAACTCAAGCACATGACCTACGTGCCGGGACGCTTGTTCAGCGTCGCACCATACACGGTCAAAAGTATACCGCGGTTGTTTTCACGCAATGAGCGTGTCATCTGTGAATTCGACAGCCAGGATGGCCCTTTTTTGATGGTCCTGGTCGGCGCGATCAACGTTTCCGCCACCGAGACCGTGTGGCACGGCCTGGTAACCAGCGATCATGGCAAAATTACGCGATTCGACTACGCCGCCGGCGAAGTCAGCTTGCAACGCGGTGACGAAATGGGGCGCTTCAACCTGGGTTCAACCGTCATCCTGATCACACCACAAGGCTTCGAACTGGACCCAGAAATTATTGCAGACCAGTCTGTCCGTATGGGCCGCAGATTCGGACAGGTTCTGAAATCACCACATTGATCGATCCAAGGACGACCGCAGCATGCTAGCCCGCATTTCTCACCAGGCGGCGTAAAGCACTGATAAGGTATTGGCTCTCATGAGAAAACTCGAATGATCGAAAATTCAGCGTGTTTTTCAACAGAGCCTATCACGGTTCAGGCTGGTCTTCGTGTCCGTAAGCTTGCTCTTCACTCAAACCGTAGCTATGGCTACGCTTTTCGCTCCAGAGCGGCGCTTACGAACACGAATACTGCGCCTGCTCCCGTGATCCTGGTGAGAAATGCGGGCTAACCCGCCTGTTACACGAAGGATTTGGATTTTACGGGCAAGCTGGCAAAAAATCTCCGGGAAAGATTTTTTGCGCAAGCCCCGAAGGGGTGAGCCTCATGGATGAAACGAACTACCAGGTTGGACGATCGCATGCAGACT
>JARFQK010000024.1 GCA_029287815.1 Gammaproteobacteria bacterium | reverse complement strand
GCACCATCAATCAGTCCACACTGCTGACTTTTGGTGGCGCCTGGTCCAATCACATCGCGGCCACAGCAGCAGCCGGCGAGCGATTCGGCTTTGAGACCATCGGCATTATCAGGGGCGAAGCCAGCACGCAACGCAACCCGACTCTTCAATTCGCCCGTGATTGCGGCATGCACCTGGCATTTATCGACCGAGCGACCTATCGCAACAAGGCCTCGCCGGCTTTCATCGACGAGCTGCATCGGCGCTACGGTGATTTCTATTTGTTACCGGAAGGTGGCAGCAACCAACTGGCGCTGAAAGGCTGCGCCGAGATCGTCCCTGACCTGGACCTTGATTTCGATCTCGTTGCGGTCGCTTGCGGCACTGGTGCCACGCTGGCCGGCATCGTCACCGCAATCAAGCCCGAACAGCACGCGATCGGTTTTGCGGTGTTGAAAGGTGCGGATTTCTTGAGCGCGGCCATCCGCAGAATGTTGGTTGACGCTGGCCACCACTCGTCGAGCAACTGGCATATTGAAACCAACTATCACTTCGGTGGCTACGCCCGAACCTCGACCGAGTTGTTTAAATTCATCAAGCGCTTCCATTCAGATTCCGGTATCCGGCTGGATGCGGTCTACACCGGCAAGATGTTTTTCGGTCTGTTTGACCTGATCAGCAAAGGGGCATTCAGCCGCGGAACCCGCATCATCGCGATTCACACCGGTGGTTTGCAGGGCAACGCGGGTTTCCCTGAATTGACATTTGACTGAAGGTCATGCCTGAGGCCGTTTCAGTGGATTTATTCACCGCAAAGGCGCAAAGGGCGCTCAGAACTCGGCTGATTCGAGCTCCTGCCAACGCTGGTAACAGGCCTCCAGCTCGGCATTCCTGCTTTTGAGATCCTGCTGAAGCTGTACGATGGCCGCCCTTTCCCGTTGAAAAAACTCAGGTTGACTCATCGTATCTGTCAGCTCCTGGATTTCAGTTTCCAACATTTCGATCTTTTCCGGCAAGTTCTCCAGCGCGCGCTGATCCTTGTAGCTGAGCTTTTTCGGTCTTTTTGGTTTTTGCACCCTGGATTTCTTGGGCAGACTCTTCTCCACCGCGGCCTCGCTGAAAGGGTCGATGCTGCGCTGCCTTATCCAGTCATCATAACCCCCAACGAATTCGACTACCCGGCCTTCACCTTCGAACACCAAGGTGCTGGTGACCACATTGTTCAGAAATTCGCGGTCATGGCTGACCAGCAATACCGTGCCTCTGAACTCCAGCAGCAACTCCTCGAGCAATTCGAGCGTCTCAATATCCAGATCATTGGTCGGCTCATCGAGCACCAACACATTTGCTGGCTGTGAAAACAGCCTGGCCAGCAGCAAACGGCTGCGCTCGCCACCCGACAGCGCTCTGACCGGGGAACGAGCACGTTCCGGTGAGAATAAGAACGCCTGTAAATAACCGATGACGTGTTGTGACTTGCCATTGATTTCGATACGGTCGCGCCCGTTGGAAACATTGTCAACGACCGTTGCGTGCTGATCGAGCTGGGCTTTCATCTGATCGAAGTAGGCCACGGCAAGGCCGGTACCTATTTTCACCGAACCGTAATCGGGCTCGAGCGCGCCCAGCAGGAGCTGCAGCAAGGTCGTCTTGCCAACCCCATTCGGGCCGATCACGCCGATACGATCGCCACGCAAGATCTGCACACTGAGATCTTTGATCAACGGCCTGCCCTGATAGCTGAAACCGATATTTTCAGCCTTGACCACCAGTTTACCCGAACGCTCCGCGTCGGCGATCTTCATCAACGCCTTGCCGGTCAGGTCACAACGTTGCCGGCGCTCGTTGCGCATTTTTCGTAGCGCGCGTACCCTGCCCTCGTTGCGGGTGCGCCTTGCTTTAATACCCTGACGAATCCAGATCTCCTCCTGAGCCAGCTTTTTGTCAAAACGGGCATTTGCTTCTGCCTCGGCGTGCAACAAGGCTTCCTTGCGTCGCAGGAAGGTCTGGTAATCCCCCGGAAAACTTCTGAGACCGCCGCGATCAAGGTCGATGATGCGTGTCGCCAGGCTGCGCAAAAAAGCCCTGTCGTGGGTAACGAAAACTAGCGCACCGTTGAAGGAAAAGAGCTGCTGCTCCAACCAGGCGATTGCTGCGATATCGAGGTGATTCGTCGGCTCATCGAGCAGCAGCAGCTCAGGCATCTGCACCAGGGCCTTAGCCAACAACACGCGTCTTTTCATACCACCGGACATCAACGCCACTTCGGCGTCACCGTCGAGTTGCATGCGGCTGAGCATCGCATCGACGCGCTGGTTCAGCTGCCAGGCGCCTGCGGCTTCGACCGCCTGCTGCGCTTTCTCCAGTTCAGCCTCGGCCTTCGGGCTGTGAGCGCCGGCCAGTCGGTGTACAGCTCGGTGATAGGACTGCAACAGCTTCGCGTTATCACCCAGGCCAGCGGCCACACTATCGAATACCGATCCACCCTCGTCGAAGACAACCTGCTGGTCCAGTCTTGCCGTGATCAGCCCTTGTTGTCGCTCGATCTCGCCGCTATCGGGCTTGATATCGCCGGCAATCACCTTCAGCAAGGTCGACTTGCCCATACCATTTCTGCCCAGCAGGCAGACACGCTCTCCGGCGTCAACCGACAAGCTGACTTCCTCCAGAATCGCAGGACCGCCGAAACTGACACTAACGTTGCGCAGACGGATGATAGACACGGGCTCAGTCGATGTAAAAACGCAGAGTATAACCCGGGGCAGCCAAAACTGATCGCATCAGCCGGTAAGTTCCTGATCTGGCGCGGGTTGTACACAGGCAAAAGCCGCCGGCTATTCGGGCGACACCGGCAGGACCGCAACTTTCGCCAGTGTCAATACAAACGCTGCAAAAGTTTACAATTAACTGTTTTGACAATAGATTTCCAGGTGCCCTTTGGCGGCTATTACGCTCATAGCCACACTGTCAAGTCATAACAGGTAACAGAATGTAGCCGTGATCGGAAATTCTTTCCACAAAGTTATCCACAGGAACCGAGCAACGGCACTAAGCGCCAATCTTGGCGCTTAGGCTCAATCTTGCCCGATCACAGCAAATGTGACACCTATTAAAAAAAGCCGGTACTGATGTACCGGCAAAAAGGTGAGAGAGTCTTAACATCTAACCCTGCGATTCCATTCACGGATGATGAAACAGAGTAATACCTAAAAAGGTTTGTGCAGTTCTCGTGCCAATTCTTTATGCTTTTGATTTTTATCATGAAACACAAATTATTACTCCCCGTGGATCGGCCTGTGTGTAAGCGATGACGACAGCTGTTTCAGACTGCAGCCGACAGGGCCGCGTTATGAACATGAATTTTCGAGTATATTCAGTGAGTTACTATCGCTGCGCGAGCGTCAGAGATTTCGACAATCAGACCTGATAACCGAGCACGGGCGCCAGCCATTTTTCCACTTCTTCGGTCGTCAGGTTCTTGCGTTCGGCATAATCCTCGACCTGGTCGCGCTGGATTTTTCCGGTGCCAAAGTACTGCGATTGCGGATGCGAAAAATACCATCCGGAAACCGAGGCTGCCGGCATCATCGCATAGCTCTCGGTGATTTCGATACCGGCATTCTTGTCTGGCTGAAGCAGTTCCCAGAGCGTCTGCTTTTCGGTATGGTCGGGGCAGGCGGGATAACCTGGTGCCGGCCGTATGCCCCGATACTTCTCCGCGATCAGCTCCTCGTTGGTCAGATTCTCGTCAGCAGAATATGCCCAGAATTCGGTGCGAACGCGTTGATGCATACGCTCGGCGAAAGCTTCCGCGAGCCGGTCAGCCAGAGCTTTGAGCATGATACTGTCGTAATCATCGTGAGCCGCCTCGAATCGCTGCACATGTTCTTCGATGCCGATACCGGCGGTGAGCGCAAACGCGCCTATGTAGTCAGGAATTTCGGTCTCCACCGGAGCGACGAAATCTGACAGACACCAGTTCGGCCGCTCGGGTGGTTTCACCAGCTGCTGGCGCAGATGATGAAGAACCGCGACGACATCTTCGCGGGTTTCATCGCTGAACAGCAGAATGTCATCGTCAAAACTGTTGGCCGGAAAAAACCCGATCACGGCGCGAGCGGTCAGCCATTTCTGCTCGACGATTTGCTTCAGCATGCTCTTTGCGTCGGCAAACAAGTGTCTGGCCTGCTCCCCAACGACCGCGTCCTCCAGGATCTTCGGATACTTGCCGGCCAGTTCCCACGCATGAAAGAACGGCGTCCAGTCAATGCATTGGGCCAGCTCGTTCAAATCGTAGTCATCGAAGATCCTCAGACCGAGAAAGGTCGGCACCGTCGGTGCATAACTGTCCCAATCATCGACGAAACCATTCTCTCGGGCTCGCTGCAAAGATACCGTTTTTTTCGTGGTCTGTCGTTGCTCGCGCTGATCTCGCAGCTGAGCATATTCAGTCTTGATCGCACTGATATAGGCCTCGCCACGGGCCTCACTCAATAGCTCTCCGGCCACGCCGACCGCGCGAGAGGCATCCGGCACGTAAACGACCCCACCATCGTATTTTGGGTCGATCTTTACAGCGGTGTGAATACGCGACGTCGTTGCCCCACCAATCAACAGCGGAATCCGCAGTCCGAGACGCTGCATTTCCGACGCCATATGAACCATCTCATCCAGCGAGGGTGTAATCAGGCCCGACAGCCCGATGATATCGACCTGATGTTCTTTTGCTTCCTGAAGGATGGTTTCAGCGTGCACCATCACACCCAGGTCGATTACCTCATAGTTGTTGCACTGCAACACGACGCCGACAATATTTTTGCCGATATCATGAACATCGCCCTTGACCGTGGCCATCAGGATTTTGCCATTGCTGCTGCTGGTCGC
>JARFQK010000386.1 GCA_029287815.1 Gammaproteobacteria bacterium | reverse complement strand
TTCCTGGACGAGTCACCGCGGGAAGAAATCGGGGCGGAATATGCACCGGTCGACGCGCTCAAGTTCAAGGATAGCAAGAAATACAAAGACCGGTTGTTGCAGGCACAAAAGAATACCGAAGAGAAAGACGCGCTGATCGTGCTGAAGGGGCAAGTGAAAGGCGTCGATGTCGTGGCGGCTTCGTTCGATTTTCGTTTTATGGGCGGGTCCATGGGTTCCGTTGTCGGTGAAAGGTTTGTGCAGGCGGCCAACGTTGCTCTCGCGGAGAATATCCCGCTGATATGTTTTTCGGCCTCGGGCGGCGCGCGCATGCAAGAGGCGCTATATTCCTTGATGCAGATGGCAAAAACCAGTGCGGTGCTCGCTCGGATGGCGCGGCAGAAGATCCCGTTCGTTTCGGTGTTGACCGATCCAACCATGGGCGGTGTTTCCGCGAGTTTTGCGATGCTGGGTGATCTTAATATTGCTGAACCAAAGGCATTGATCGGTTTTGCGGGTCCCAGGGTCATCGAACAGACCGTGCGGGAAAAATTGCCCGAGGGCTTTCAGCGCAGCGAGTTTCTGCTCGAGCACGGCACCGTGGACATGATCGTCGATCGTCGCGATCTACGTGACCGCATTTCCAGCTTGCTCTTGATGTTGATGAACAAACCCGCGATACAAACCAGCTAAGCCGCCAATCATTGCGTTTCGAATCACTCGCTGAATGGCTTTCCTGGCAGGAAAGCCTGAATCCAAAAAGCATCGATCTTGGCCTCGAACGGGTTCGGCGTGTGCTCCGGCGCATGGGCCGCAGTGACCGTTTCGATTGTCCGTTGATCACGGTCGCAGGCACCAATGGTAAGGGCTCCGTCGTCGCTTACATCGAGGCGATTGCACGCGCAGCCGGCAGACAGGTTTGTGCCTATACCTCGCCGCATTTGCTGCGTTACAACGAGCGCATTCGCGTCAATGGAAACGAAATCGACGATCTCAGCTTGATCGATGCTTTCGAACGCATAGACCAGGCGCGGGGCGATGAGGCCTTGACCTATTTCGAATTCGGAACGCTGGCGGCGATCGAATTGTTCACCGCATCCGCTCCTGATCTGGTCATCATGGAAATCGGGCTTGGCGGCCGCCTCGATGCGGTCAACCTGATGCAGCCGGATGTCGCGGTGATTACCACTATCGCGATCGATCATACCGATTGGCTGGGTGTGGACCGTGAATCGATCGGTTTCGAAAAAGCTGGAGTGATGCGAGCCGGCAAGCCGGCGATCTGTGGCGACCACAATCCCCCGGACACGCTAATGAAGACCGCGGCTGATTTGCAGGCCCGGCTGAAGGTCATTGGCAGGGACTTCCGGATAGAGCGTGGTAGCAGCCAGTGGCGCCTGATCGACGTCGACAGGACGCTCGATCAACTGCCGATACCGGCGCTCGCCGGCGATTTTCAAGTAGAGAACGCAGCGACAGCGATCGTTGCGCTCAGCGCTTTGCGGTCAGAGCAGGTAGATGTTGGAGCCATCAAACAGGGTTTGATCGATGCGCGACTGCCCGGGCGTTTCCAGACGGTCCAGTGGCAGCCACAGATTCTCGTCGACGTTGCGCATAACGCCCAGGCTGCGACTGCGTTGGCCTCACAGCTCAACGCTCAGTCGTGCACCGGTCGTACTATTGCCGTTCTCGCGATGCTGGCCGACAAGCCGGTCGCGGACGTCGTTGCGTCGCTTTCGGACGCGATCGACCAGTGGTTTATCGCTGGATTGGTAGGCGTTGCGCGTGGATTATCTGCTAACCAGTTGGTTGTCCTGGTTGAACCGCAGTTATCTGATGTTAAACTCCAAGTGGCTGCAACGGTTGCTGAGGCGTGTGCGCAGGCACTTGCCACCGCGAGCGATAATGACAGGATCATTGTTTTCGGCTCCTTTTACACCGTCGCCGCAGCCATGCAGTTTTTCACAGAGCAGCGATGACATTTCGGCATTTCAGGTTCAGGACTCATTGGATAAAACTTTGAAACAACGATTGATTGGTGCGATTCTGTTGGTCGCGCTCGGCGTCATTTTCATCCCGGTATTGCTCGATGGCTCGGGATACAAATCACGCCAGGAGCGCAGTATTCAAATGCCGACAGAGCCGGAATATCCGCCACTGAGCGAGGTCCAGTTGAAGCCAGTGGAACCGATATACCGCAAAACTCCTCCAGCGGAGCCAGCACCTGCGATTGAGCCGGCCACACCGAAAACGACGCCGCTGAAAAAACCGGTCAAGGCGTTTGCATTACAGGTCTCGACCGTCACGGTCAAAAAGAATGCCTATGCGCTGCGCGACAAGCTGCGTGACCAGGGCTATTCCGCTTATGTTGAAACCCGCACCCGGGATGGGAAAACCAGCTATCGCGTGCGTATTGGGCCGGAGCTCGATATGAGCCGGCTGGAGGAAATGAAAAAGAAAGTGAGCAAGGAACAGGGACTGGATGGCTTCGTCGTCAATCATCCCTAGCCCGTATTTCTCACCCGGCGGCATCGCCTGGTGAGAAATGCGGGCCAGCCCTACTCTCATCGAGCGCGTTGCTGCCTGCGTATGCTCCGTTGATCATGATGACAAATGCAGGCTTTATCCTTGTTTATTCCTCGATCTCGAGCGCGTATAATCCTTCCTTGGCCCGCTGTGACCCAGGTAATTCATGACTGTCGTTGATGTCATCATCATTTTCATTATCGTGTTGTCTGCCCTGTTTGGTTTGATGCGTGGGTTCATGAAGGAATCGATTTCACTCGCCAAATGGATCGTAGCAACCTGGATCGCAGCAACCTTCGCATCCAAGCTGGCTCCGCTGCTACCTGCCGCGATCGAATCGGAAGCGGTGCGTCAGGCGATCTCGTTTGCCTCTTTATTCATCATTATTTTCATTCTCGGTACCTTCGTCTCGCACTTGGTTTCTCGGCTGTTGATGAAGACTGGTTTGACCAGTCTAGATAGGGCGCTCGGTATCGGATTTGGAATTCTGCGGGGAGCGGTGATCATCATCATTTTCGTTATCGTTGGCGGACACTTCCCGCAACTGCCCCAACAGCAATGGTGGCAGGAATCATTGATGCTTGATCGATTTGAAGAACTGGTCATCTGGACCAAGGATTATGTCCCAAGCATGGACGTCAGCTACGAAAAAAGGGGGCTCTGAGCCATGTGCGGAATCGTCGGCATCGTCAGTCATTCTCCGGTTAACCTCGACCTGTATGAGTCGCTTTCAGTGTTGCAACATCGCGGGCAGGATGCGGCGGGCATTATGACCTGTGAGGATGACAAGTTTTTTATGCGAAAGGGGAACGGTCTGGTTCGAGATGTGTTTTTCAAACAGCACATGGAGCGCCTGCGCGGTAATATGGGCATTGGACACGTGCGCTATCCAACAGCCGGTTGTTCATCGTCCTTGGAGGCCCAACCATTCTATGTCAACTCGCCCTACGGCATTGCGCTTGCGCACAACGGTAATCTGACCAATACCGTTGCGCTGAAGGAACAGCTGTTCCTCGATGATATGCGCCATCTGAATACTGAATCCGATACCGAGGCCTTGCTCAATGTGTTCGCACATGAATTACAGTCATTGGCCAAGCCGTTGTTTGATGTAGAAGATGTATTTGCAGCGGTGAAAGCCGTCCATCGACGTTGCACCGGTGGCTATGCTGTGATTGCGATGATCGTTGGCAAAGGTGTGCTCGCTTTTCGCGATCCCTATGGCATTCGTCCTGCCGTCTACGGTGAACGTGCGACCGCTGAGGGCGCCGATTATATGGTCGCCTCCGAGAGCGTTGCGCTGAAGGCGCAAGGCTTCGAACTGGTGCGCGATCTGGAACCGGGCGAGGCGGTGTTCATCGAACAAAATGGTGCCTTGCATATGCGCCAGTGTGCCGAGAACCCTCAGCTGACACCTTGTATTTTTGAGTTTGTCTATTTTGCGCGGCCGGATTCGATTATCGATGATGTGTCTGTTTACAAAGCGCGCTTGCGGATGGGGCAGACGCTGGTGCAAAAGATACTGCGTGAGCACCCTGATCACGATATCGATGTGGTGATTCCGATACCAGATACCAGCCGCACTTCGGCGTTGGAAGTCGCGTTTCATCTCAATGTGAAATATCGCGAGGGCTTTATCAAGAACCGTTACATTGGCCGGACCTTCATCATGCCCGGACAGACCGAACGCAAAAAATCCGTACGCCAAAAGCTGAATCCGATCGACCTCGAATTTCAGGGCAAGAATGTCTTGCTGGTCGATGATTCGATTGTTCGCGGCACAACCTCCAAACAGATCGTCCAGATGGCCCGCGAGGCTGGCGCCAGCAAAGTCTACATGGCGTCCGCGGCACCGCCAGTCCGCTATCCAAACGTGTATGGCATCGATATGCCGGCGCCAGAAGAATTCGTGGCGCATAATCGTGATATTGCGGAGATTGCCGAGGTCATTGGTGCGGACTGGCTGATTTATCAGGACCTGGAAGACCTGATCGCGGCCGTGCGCAGGGGCAATGATCAGTTGACAGCGTTCGACTGCTCCTGTTTCGACGGGAACTACATTACCAATGATGTCGATGACGAATATTTTCGCAAGCTCCAGTCGCAGCGCAACGATGCGGCCAAGATGAAACAACGAATCAGCCAGTCTGCGGAATCGGTTGAGTTGTGACTACTGTTGAAAGCCTGGAATCCACCCCCTGAGCGCAGCACATGACTGAAGAGCTGATACCGGGGATCCGTAATGCGGTGCGCGCTTTAATCACAAGAGACGAAGCCGTGCTGCTTCAGCGCAAGGTTGATGACGATGGCGCGGAACGCTACGGTCTGCCAGGTGGAGCGCAGGAACACGGCGAACGCCTCACCGATGCGCTAGTGCGCGAATGCGCTGAGGAAATCGGCGCGCGCGTTGAGGTCATTGACCTGATGTATGTCGGTGACTATTTCAAAACCAGGAAGACAACACCGCCGACAACTCGCCAGGTGCTCGAGTTTGTATTTGCTTGCAGGGTGGCCGCAGATTATCGGCCGCATAATGGGCCCAGGCCGGACAAACATCAGGTTGAGGTGCTCTGGGTTCCTTTCGACGCTCTCGCTCAGGTGAGGCTGGTACCAGCCGATTACGCCGCTCTGCTGCTCGATCCAGATCCATCTCGGGTGTACGTTGGACAATTGTTCTGAGTGCTGATGGATCTGCAGCAAAGCATACGGCACAACCTGGAATTCCTCCAGGCCGAAGTAATAGCCCGGCTCGAGAGTATCAAAACTTATCTGGATGACACCTCGCCGAGCGCTGCGAAAGCTATTTTCGATCGCAGTGGCTATATCTCAAACTTGAAGCAACGTATTCACGATGCCTGCTATCGCTGTATGGCAGAGACCGATAACCAGTCTGCGCCCGAAGTATCGCAGGTTCGCGCGGTCGATATCATTGCCACCGAACTGGAGCGCATCGCTGAACTCGGCGAAGAGTTTGTGCAACAGTCGCTCTATCTTGAGGATCCTGGCAGGCAGAATTTTCCGAAGCTGCTTGGCCAGCTCGACATCGTGATCGTCGCGGTTGCAATGGTACACAACGCATTGTTTGACAACGACACAGAGCTTGCGATAAAGATTGGCCGCACCCAGGATAGACTCGAACGCAAGTTCAGGAAGCTGTTGAAAAAGAATGCGGCTACTTTACGTGACACTTCGGATGCGGAAAATCTGCTTTCGGTTTCCTTCAGTGCGTATTCGATCGAGCGCATGGGCGACTGTCTGCTCAGTATTAGTGAAGCGATTATTTCCAGTAACCTTGGCATGGTCATGGATACAACGCGGTTTCAGGCCATGCAGGCGTCGATAGGCAAGATTTTGCCCAGTGCGAACGCGGGTGAGCTGCAATTGCAGAACGTGGCCGATACACGCTCAGGAGCTGCTATCTCGAGCATTCAGCTCCCTGATCCGGGCAGCGGGACCTATCCGGCGATAGTCAAGCAGGGTCAAACCAAGAAATTGAAAAAGGAGCGTAAGGGTGTCGAGAATTGGCATGACGTTTTTCCGGGCTTGGCGCCGCAGATCTACGCATGGAAGAAGAAGGGCAAGTCGGCCTCATTGCTGATTGAGCATCTTTCCGGTCTGACTTTCGAGCAGATTGTCTTGAACGCGTCCAGTGAATTGCTGGCAGAGGCTTTGCAGGAATTGAAGAGCACCTTAAACAGCGTGTGGATGGAAACTTTGGTCGATAAACCGGTATCAGCCCAATTTATGCGCCAACTCGATAAACGCAAGAGTGATGTCTATGCGGTGCATCCCGAATTCAAAGACAGCGTACAGCGGATATGTGGCTACGAAATTGACTCGTTCGATGGACTGGTCGAACGAGCTACAGCCATCGAGACAGCCTACGAAGCGCCGTTCTCTGTGTATATTCACGGTGATTTCAACATCGACAATATTCTCTACGACAGCGAGAACAAGCAGCTTCGCTACGTTGACCTGCATCGATCACGCTACATGGATTATGTGCAAGATGTATCGGTATTCATGGTTTCGAACTATCGCTTGCAGGTGCTCGAGCCGCTGATACGCAGGCGCATTGCGACCGTGATCTGCCATTTTTATCGTATTGCCGCTGAGTTTGCACAACGTAACCAGGACACAGGCTTCGAAATGCGGCTCGCACTGGGATTGGTGCGCTCGTTGGCAACGTCAACGCGTTTCACTCTGGACCGTCAATTGGCGCGAGCAATGTTTTCGCGTGCGCGTTATCTGTTGGAACAGCTTGTAGGACTTAGGCCAGACCATGCTGACCGTTATCGAGTACCGGTCGAGGAGTTGTTTTGTGGTGGGCGTTGAAATCGGCGTCGTTGGCCTGCCGGGCAAATGGTCAACCGAGACCCTTGCCGATGCGGTCGAAAACAGAACCGGCAGGCGGCTGGTTGTTGATATGAGCGAAGTTGTGCTGGATCTGTCAGCGCATCGTCTAGATTACCGAGGGCGTGATCTCTGCCAGCTGGATGGGCTGATCGTCAAAAAGATCAGCCGGGAATACAGCCCCAATACGATCGATCGCCTGGAGCTGCTGCGGGCTGTCGAAGCAGCAGGGGTCGCTGTGTTCAGCCCGGCATTGAGCATGCTGCGTTTGGTCGACAGGCTCAGCTGCACGACGACGTTGGCGAACGCAGGTATACCCATGCCGCCAACATGCGTAACCGAAGATCCTGAGCAAGCGTTGTCTGTTGTGCAAAAATTTGGCAGTGCTGTGTTCAAGCCGTTGTTTTCGACCAAGGCCAGGGGCATGGTTGTGGTCAACGCCTCAGATCCGGAGCAAGAACTGCTGCGAAAGATCGAACAGTTTCGCGCCTCTAACCCAATGATGTATATCCAGAAGAAAATGACCTTGCCTGGCCAGGACCTCGGCCTGGTCTTCCTCGGAGGTGAATACCTCGGTGCCTACGCCAGGATATCGAAAGGTAATTCCTGGAACACGACTATTCTGCACGGCGGGCGTTATGCTGCCGCGGAGCCGGACGGCGATTGGGTCGATATTGCGAGAAAGGCGCAGAGTCTGTTCAATATGGATTACACGACGGTCGATATGGCGCAGACGGAGGTCGGTCCGGTTGTGTTCGAGGTTTCGGCCTTTGGCGGCTTTCGTGGTGCCAAGGAGGGTCTTGGCATCAATGTTGCGGACCGTTATGTCGATTATGTGTTGAAGCGGCTCACTTGAAATGAAAGCAATGATCGATCACGTCGACCGGATCAGCCACTCTTTGATGGGTGATTACGAACTGCTACCTGACGCGTTATGCTTGCAGCTGCTTGATCAGCGTTTGAATATACGCAGCAACTCGGCAGCCTTACTGGAGCGCCTGAGGGCTTATTTTGCGCACGTACTTGTGCCGCCTGATGATCAGCCGGAGGCCGAAGTGATCGCGATAGAGCGCGATGTCGTTGATCTCAAGCACGCATTCACAGACTGGCAACGCGAACCCGGCAAGACCGGTCGTAAGGACGCGATTCACGATTTTGTCGGGGGCAGGTTGGTGCGCAAGGTGCGCACCGGTATGCTTTTTTTGCAAAGCCAACATCGCTTGATTGCTGCCGGTCCCTGTCTCGAACATGACAACCAGGTCATAAACTTTGTCAACTCGCAGTTTCTGAACAGCTTCCAGAATCAGGGTTATTTGCTTTGCCATGCTGCAGCGCTGTCGCGCGACGGTTATGGTCTCGCGATCGCCGGGCTCTCGGGCGGTGGCAAATCGACTTTGATGCTGAATCTGCTCGAGGACGAAGCGACCCGGTACGTGACCAATGACAGGTTGCTGGTTCGCGCACAGAGTTCGACCGTGGACGCGGTCGGTATACCCAAGCTGCCACGTATCAATCCGGGTACGATAGTGAACAATCCACGTTTGCATCCGCTGATGGATCAAAGCGAGCGATTGAAACTGGCTCAATTGGATACTCAGGCGTTGTGGCGACTCGAGCAGAAATATGACGTCGACATTGGCGCGCTCTATGGACCGGGCAGAGTTCAGCATCAGACCAAGTTACAGAAATTCCTGGTCTTGAACTGGCAGCATGACCATGCTCAGAAATTGCAGGTCATGCCGGCAGATCTGGAACACCGCCCGGAATTGCTGGCTGCGATCATGAAGCCTTCCGGTCCGTTCTTCCTGGATGCTGACGGTCGATTCAATCGCGATGACGCGCTCCCGCATCCGGCTGCTTATCTCGCTGCATTGCAAAACGTGGAGATTTTCGAAGCCTGCGGGCGAGTCGATTTCGCCGATTTGGGGGCGGTATGTCTCAACGAGCTAATGGCTTGAGCGCTTTGCCAGTCGCGCCTATTAACACCAATGAGGCCTCTCACAGTGGCTCGTGAACTGTTGATCTTCAGGCACGGCAAGGGCGCAAAAAGCGCAGGCGCTGACGACCTCGCGCGCTCGATCACCGACAAAGGCAAGCGCGGTGCGCAGCGCATGGGCGTTTGGTTATGGCAAAAAAACATCAGGCCCGATTTTGTCATTAGTTCCCCGGCTGAGCGCGCTCACGTATCTGCAGAAAAATTATGGAAGGCAATGGGGGGCGATGCATCAAAAATCGTCACCGACAAACGCGTCTATAACGCCAAGGTCAAGTCTTTGCTGAGAGTGCTGGCTGATTGCCCCAAAGACAAGCAGCGCGTCCTGCTGGTCGGCCATAACCCCGGCCTCAGCGAGCTGTTACTGTATTTGGTGGGTGGCAACGTACCCACGCCGGATGACGGCAAGCTCCTGCCGACCGCAACCTTGGCGAGGCTGGTGATGCCTGATGACTGGAACAAGCTGACACTGGACAGCGCGCAGCTAAAATCGCTGACACGGCCGGCTGACCTGCCAAAGAAATTCCCGTTTCCAGCGCCCGAGGGCAAGGAAATGCGAGACCGGCCGGCGTATTATTATCAGCAATCAGCGGTGATCCCCTACCGCGTACAGCACAACCAGTTGCAGGTTTTGCTGGTTGGCTCGAGCAAGCGTCATCACTGGGTCGTGCCGAAAGGGATCAAGGAACCCGGTTTGTCAGCGCAACAGTCGGCAGCCCGCGAGGCGTTCGAGGAAGCGGGCGTCAAGGGTGCCGTCAGCCAGGCAATGATCGGTGAATATGAGTACGGCAAGTGGGGCGCGACTTGCGAGGTCAAGGTCTACGCGATGCGGGTTGAGCAGATCCTGCCGGAGAGCGAATGGGAAGAGGCGCACCGGGAAAGGAAATGGCTGACAGTCGCTGAAGCCGCTGACCTGATCCGGGAGCCGGCCTATCGGCCGATGATACAGGCACTCGCCGAGTTCATCGACCTGGAAGGCTAGCCCGCATGTTACAGAGGGCTTGTTCATGGCAAGGGTAATAGCCGCGTTGATTCGTCATGGCGAATATCAACAGCAAGCGTATGCACCCAGTGCGCATCAGCCTTATGCGCTGACAGCAGCAGGCAAGGCTGAGGTGCTGGACCAGGCCGAGCGCTTTGCGAGTTTTGTCGAGCGGAAAACGTGGCAAGTCGCGGATCGCATCGATAGCTCGAACATGCTGCGTGCTTGGCAGACCGCGATGATATTCGTAGAGAGCTTGTATCAGCACAAGATGCCATCCACTCTAATTGACAGTTTTGATGCACTGGCCGAGCGCAGCGTCGGTGCGGTAGCCAACCTGACCGTCGCGCAAATCGAGAAGCTCATCGTCGAAGATCCGCGGTATCAGGAAGCACCGCCAGACTGGAAATCCAATAGTGATTATTGTCTGCCATTTCAAGGTGCAGAATCCTTGATGCAGGCAGGCGCGCGCGTCGCCGGACACTTGCAGCAACAGATGAACAGGCTGCTCGCGACAGCCGATGTCGATACGGTCAAGTTGTTCGTGGGTCACGGCGCGGCATTTCGACATGCGGCTTATCACCTGGGCATTCTTTCGTTCGAACAACTCGCGCAATTGAGTATGCACTACGCCCAGCCTGTTCTGATCGAATATGTCGGTGACAACAGCTGGCGCCATATCGGCGGAAACTGGAAGACCCGCCGGACGGACGATGGGCTGGATTGATCGTGCATCGTCGTAAGCTGGTGCCGCGCTATAAAGGTATCGAACATACCGGTATCCGACTACCGACTGAGACCCAGAAATGGCTGGATGGAAAGAAACGCTCATTGCACCTGCGGAGGCAGGGGCACCGGAGAGCCGTCGATCAGTTGCAGCAGCTGGTTCAGAAATATCCATGGGTATGGCCACGCAAGACGGTATATTTCTTCTCGGACCTGCATGCCGATGCCGATGCATTCAAGGCCTCGTTGATTGCTTCTGGTGGTGTCAAGGCCAAGGGCAAGCGTCACCGGCATCTGCAATTGACCAAACAGGGTAGACGGTCGCAGTTTCTGATCGGTGGCGATTGTTTTGACAAGGGACCGAGCAATCTACGCCTGCTCAAGACCTTGAAGAACCTGCACGATCATGGTGCACATTTGCGCATGCTGGCAGGGAACCACGATGTCCGGGTGATGCTGGGTATGCGCAGCGTCAATCGGATAGCCACTCCAGGTTGCGAGCACTTCTTCGTTCGTATGGGCCCAAAAGTCGTGCCTTTGCTGAAGGAGATCAGCGACAATTACCTGAAAGGCGCGCACAGTCTCAAAGACATCCCTGGCGAGGCGCACTGCGAACAGCGACTTTTTCCGCCCGAGCGCTGGTTTGACGACTTCCCTGAGAAGGTTGCTGACTTGTTGCCGGCCGGGGTCGTCGAAAGAGAGCTGCGCCGTGTGACAGAAAAAAGAAAGGCTTTCGATGAACTTTGTGACAGCTACGGGCTCAGTGTGCGTAGAGTCTATGCGGCAACGTTGTGCTGGCAGAAACTGTTCCTTGCCGATGAGGGTGAATTCAGCTGGTTCTACAGACGCATGCGCCTTGCGATGCGTAAAGGATCATTTCTATTCGTCCATGCCGGCCTCGATAACACAGTTGCGCAGTCGATTAATCAGCGCGGCGTCAAAGGGTTGAATCGAGAATTTCGGGCGCAACTGCAGGGCGATCCACTGCGTTTTTATTACGGTCCTGTGGCCAATGTGATACGCACAAAATATCGACCTGCCGACCGCCACTTGACCAAAGCCGGTGCCAACCAGGTGCATGAAACCGACGTACACGTGATTATTCACGGTCATAAGAATGGGCTAACCGGCCAGCGCATCTCGCTGAGGCACAGTATCGTCCATTTCGAATGTGATGTGACCCTGGACCGGCACTCACGTGAGCGGGAAGGATTGAAGGGACCAGGGGCCGGCGTGACCATCGTTCGACCAGATAAAAAAATAATCGGTATTAGCACCGATCATCCGTACGTGAAGGTGTTTGATCCGACAGACTTGCTGGCAAATGGAGCTGATTATGAAGCATGACAACATGCATTTTCGTCACCAGTCTTTGCAGGACAGGGATACGATCGCAGAACTGCTACTGTCCGTGCAACGCGGCCTGAGCAAGGGCAAGCTGTCCTTCACTGACGATCAAAATACGATTACCTTGGAACCTTCCGGTCTCCTAAATCTGACGATCGAAGCTTCCGCCAACAGCGAGCTAAATGTGCTCGATGTCAGGGTAACGTGGCAGGAGCACAAGCTTGACAGCGTGAGCCAAAGAATCACTGTATCGACGGATGAGTAAGACCTGCGGAACCAGGGCAGCACAGGTATGACATCGATCCGGATCAATGTGGCCGAGCAAAGACTGTATCTGATCGATGCGCAGGATCATGTGCTGGCGGAATATCCGGTATCGACATCAAAATACGGTACCGGCAACGAAAACGGCAGTCAGAAAACTCCGTTGGGCTTGCATCGCATAAGGCAGAAGATTGGCGGCGCAATGCCGATCAACATGGTTTTTGTCGGCCGCGAGCCAAAAGGTCTGTTGCAGGATTGCATCGAGCAGGGAGTCGAGCTGCCACAAGATGTGATCACGAGCCGGATCATCTGGCTGGAAGGCATGGAGCCCGGTCGCAATCAGGGTGGTTACGTGGATACCTACAATCGATATATCTACATTCACGGCACCAGCGAGGAAGACAGGATCGGCACACCAGCCTCAATCGGTTGTATCCGGATGCGCAACCAGGATGTGGTTGACCTGTACCGGAAGGTCGACATCGGTACCGAGGTGCTCATCGAGGCCTAATTTAGCGATTTGGCGATTTCCTCCGGGCGAGTCATGGTTTAATATTGGGACCTCGTACCACCGACTCAAACCACCGACTCGAACCACGCCGGACAGCGAATCATCGTAAAACGCTATGTCAGACCCTGATAAAACGGACCTGGATGAATACGGTTTTGCAACTCGGGCGGTGCGTGAGGGGCACCATCGTACTAACGAGGGCGAAAACAGTGAGCCGATATTTCCGACCTCCAGCTATGTGTTCAGCTCGGCGGCCGAGGCGGCAGCGCGCTTCGCGGGCGAACAAGCTGGGAACATCTATTCCCGTTTTACCAACCCGACCGTGCGGACTTTCGAAGAGCGGTTGGCAGCGATGGAAGGCGCTGAATGTTGTGTCGCGACGGCCTCGGGGATGTCAGCGATCACTGCGACCTGTATCGGTTTGCTAAAGACCGGCGATCATATCGTTTCATCGAGCAGTATATTCGGCACTACAACGGTGTTGTTCGAGCGTTTCCTCGCCAAGCTTGGTATCGAGACGACTTTCGTCGAGCTGTCGGACGTGAACGCCTGGCAACACGCCATCCGAGCGGAAACGAAGCTCCTGTTTTTGGAGACACCGTCCAACCCGCTGGCGGAGCTGGCCGATATCGCCGCACTGGCACAGATCGCGCACAGGCACGATTGCTTGCTGGTGGTCGACAACTGTTTCTGCACACCGGCCTTGCAACAACCGCTGGCGCTGGGCGCCGACATCATTATTCACTCTGCGACCAAGTATCTGGATGGCCAAGGGCGCTGCGTCGGTGGCGCGGTTTGTGGCACCAGGGAGGTCGTCGGCGACTCTGTTTACGGCTTCCTGCGCACCGCAGGACCGACCATGAGCGCCTTCAATGCCTGGGTGTTTCTGAAAGGCCTGGAAACCCTGCAATTGCGTATGCACGCGCACTGCGCCAATGCGATCGTACTTGCACAGTGGCTGGAACAGCACGCTGCGGTCGAGCGGGTCTATTATCCTGGCCTGGAGAGTCACCCACAGCACAGGCTGGCGAAACAGCAGCAGACTGGCTTTGGCGGCATCGTTTCGTTCGAACTCAAGGGCGGGAAGGAAGCCGGCTGGAAACTAATCGATGCGACCCGAATGATCTCGATCACCGCCAATCTTGGCGATACCAAGACGACGATTACCCATCCGGCGACGACCACGCACGGGCGCCTGACGCCTGAACAACGCGAGGCCGCCGGCATTTCTGATCGCCTGGTGCGTATCGCGGTTGGTCTCGAGGATATCGAGGATATCAAAGCTGATCTGGCGCGTGGTATGTGATCGGCAGGGGAAAGTTTGTTAACCGCAGAGGCGCAGAGGATTTCTGTTGTTTGTAGGAGCGACTTCAGTCGCGAATCGCGGCAGTTCGCGGCTAAAGCCGCTCCTACAACGATATTGTCAACGCCAATGACAGAACTGACCGCAAGAGAACTCCTGGTCCACCTGTACCAAACTGCGGTCGATGCCGTCGATGGCCGCCTACTGGTGCAGCAATGGTGCCGCGAGCACCCCACTGCATCATTCGACCATTGCGTTGCGATCGGTAAGGCCGCGGCGCCGATGCTGCAGGGTGCGCTGGACAGCCTGCCTAAGCTCAATAATGCCTTATTGATTAGCCCCCAGGTCGCGCTGCCGCGCGCTGTCAAGCGCAATCGAAAGGTCAAGGTCATGGAATCTGCGCATCCGGTCCCGGACCAGTCTTCGCTGGATGCCGGACAGGCATTGCTCGCATTCCTGCGCGCTATTCCGGCTGATTCGTCCCTGCTGGTATTGATATCGGGTGGTACCTCGAGTCTGGTCGAGGTGCCGGTCGAAGGTGTTTCGCTGTCACAGCTGCAACAGATCAATCGATACCTGCTGGCATCGGGCAAGGACATTCACACGATGAACGCGTGGCGAAGGTGCTTCTCGCGGGTCAAGGGTGGCGGATTGCTACAGTATCTGAAGCCACGGCACTGCACGCAGTTGATCATCTCCGATGTACGTGGCGATGATCCAGCCGTAATTGGCTCCGGTCTGTTAGTATCTTCGAGTAATACGCAACGTGACAGTGACGACTGGCTGCAGTCACTGCTGCCGCAACAAGGACCACCGCTCGAGCACGACATCGAGGTGAAAACCCATCTCGTTGGCAGCTTGAAGAAAGCGATGCAGGCTGTAATCGACGAAGCCAACTTTCAGGGACTGCCTCAGTATCAACACGGCGACTTTATCAGTGGCGATGCCATCGAGCAGGGCCGGCGTATCGGCAAGCTTCTGCTCGACGAAGCGGTCGGCATTCATGTCTGGGGAGGGGAAACCACGGTCGAGCTTCCGCCCAAGCCCGGCTTGGGTGGCCGCAACCAGAGTCTCGCACTGTCGCTGGCAACGGTGATAGACGGTGTCGAGGACCTGGCGGTGCTGGCTGCCGGCACCGACGGTATCGACGGCAACACGCCCTGCGCCGGGGCGATTGTATCCGGTACCAGCGCAAAACTGGCAAGGCAGATGGGCTTTGATATCGATGTGGAACTTGATAAAGCAAACGCCGGCACGGTGCTGATGGCAATCGGTGATCTGTTCAAACCCGGCCCGACCAACACCAACGTGATGGACCTGATCATTGCCTATAAAAGACGTTGATCTAATCACACCGATATTCGCGTCGGTGGGCATGGATGATTCACCGCAAAGGCGCAAAGGTCGCAGAGAGTTATCGGGTGGACCGGTAGGAGCGACTTTAGTCGCGACTTAAGCCGAATTCGCGACTAAAGTCGCTCCTACGCACACACAAAAATCTTTGCGGCCTTTGCGCCTCTGTGGTTTCAAGTTATTTAAACGCGGACGAGAGATATCAGCTAAGGTGATATGAAATGAAAATATGGGTCGACGCCGACGCCTGCCCTGTGGTGATCAAGGACATTTTGTACAGAGCGGCAGAGCGTACCGAAATTCAAGTGACGCTGGTCGCCAATCAGGCGGTAAACGTACCGCGATCGCGTCATATCAATTTTATTCGAGTGGCATCCGGCTTTGACGTGGCGGACAATGAGATCGTCAACAGAATGAATGCGGGTGATCTCGTGGTTACCGCCGACATCCCGCTGGCGTCAGACGTGATCGAGAAAGGAGGGCTCGCTCTCAGTCCTCGCGGTGAGCTTTACACAGCCAACAACATCAAGTCCCGTCTGAATATGCGCGACTTCATGGAGACGCTGCGGTCCAGTGGTATCGATACCGGCGGCCCGCCGGCGCTGAACCAGGGCGATCGAAAAGCGTTTGCCGATCATCTGGACAAAATATTAGTCAAGCACGCGAAAGATAATTGATTCACAAGGTGTGTTGACCGCAGAGGCGCGGAGACGCAGAGGATTATGATGGTTCGTAGGAGCGACTTTAGTCGCGAATTGCCGCCGTTCGCGGCTGAAGTCGCTCCTACCGATTCACCTGACAAATCTTTGTGGCCTTTGCGGCTTTGCGGTGAATCAACAAAAGCTTTTCTCCGCGCCTCCGCGTCTCCGCGTCTCCGCGGTCAATCAAATCGCCCCTCAGATTAGACCCGATCAACAGCTACAAGCGGGTATAATCCGCCCATGGACGATAAGGCTTTAGAGGTTCTCAATACGGTTTTCGGTTACAGCGAATTTCGCGGCGCGCAGTCGACGATTATTCAGCAACTGATCGCCGGCAAGGATGCGGTCGTGCTGATGCCGACCGGTGGCGGCAAGTCGTTGTGCTACCAGATACCCGCGATCGTGCGCGATGGCTGTGGCATCGTGATCTCGCCGTTGATCGCATTGATGCAGGACCAGGTTGGCGCGCTGCAGCAACTGGGTGTCAAGGCGGCCTATCTGAATTCAACTCTGGACGCGTCTGAAGCGGCTGACGTTGAAAATCGTTTGCTCGCCGGTCAGCTGGATTTGCTCTATGTCGCACCCGAGCGCATGATGACGCCCACCTTTCTCGGATTGCTCGAGCAAGCCGATATAGCCCTGTTCGCGATCGACGAAGCGCACTGTGTGTCGCAGTGGGGGCACGACTTCCGTCCGGAATATATCCAGTTATCCATCCTGCATGAACGCTTCCCGCAGATTCCTCGCATCGCATTGACAGCGACCGCCGATGAACCGACACGCAATGAGATTATCAGCCGCCTCGACCTGTCACAGGCGGGGCGATTTATCGCCAGTTTCGACCGGCCGAATATCTGTTACCGCATCGCTCAGAGTACCGGTAATGCCCGCGAGGCACTGCTGCGCTTCATTCTGAATGACCACGAGAACGAGGCCGGCATCGTCTATTGTCTGTCGCGCAACAAGGTCGAGCAGACCGCGGAATGGTTGAATTCGAAAGGGCTGACCGCGTTACCGTACCATGCCGGCCTGCCGGCGAAGACGCGGCAGAAGCACCAGCAGCGTTTCCTGATGGAAGACGGCGTGATCATCGTCGCCACGATCGCTTTCGGCATGGGTATCGACAAGCCGGATGTGCGTTTCGTCGCGCACCTGAACATGCCCAAGAGTATCGAGGCCTATTACCAGGAGACCGGCAGGGCCGGGCGTGACGGTCTACCTTCCGATGCCTGGATGATGTACGGCTTGCAAGACGTCATCAAGCTGCGCCAGATGATGGACAGCTCGGAGGCCGATGAGCAGCACAAGCGCGTCGAGCAGCACAAACTGCAGTCGATGCTGGGTTTTTGTGAGCTGACCACCTGCCGACGCCAAGGTCTGCTGCGCTACTTCGGCGAGCAGCTCGATCAACCCTGCGGCAACTGTGACACCTGCCTGACGCCGGTGGAAACATGGGACGCGACCGTGGCTGCGCAGAAAGCGCTGTCAGCGGTCCACCGCACCGGCCAGCGCTTTGGCGTGAATTACCTGATCGATGTGCTGCGCGGCAGCGAGAACGAACGTCTAAAGTACTTCGGCCATGACAAGCTCAGCGTCTATGGCATCGGCGATGATCTTGATAAACAACAATGGCGCAGCATTTTCCGGCAGCTGATCGCGCATGATCTGCTCAGTGTCGATATCGAGGGGCACGGCAACCTGCGGCTGACCGAAGCCTGCCGTCCGGTTTTGCGCGGTGAACAGACGCTGATGCTGCGCAAGGACAGCAAACAAGTGAAAGCGGCGCGCAAGGGCAGAAAAACATTCGACACATCGAAAGCAAAAGACAGCCAGCTGTGGGAAGCCTTACGTAGCTGTCGCAAGCAACTCGCCGATCAGAATAATGTGCCGCCGTACGTGATCTTTCATGATGCCACACTGGCCGAGATGGTCGAACGCCAGCCGCAGAACCGCGAACAGTTCTCCCGGGTATCCGGCGTCGGCGACAGCAAACTCGAGAAATATGCGGATGACTTTCTCGCGGTGATCCTCTCACACATCGAGCAGACGAGTCCTGGCAAGCCGGACACGGCGGCCGAAAGCCTGCGCCTGTTCAAGAGCGGTATGGATATCGAGGCGATCGCCGCGCAGCGTAATATCAAGCCATCCACCGTTTATAGCCACATGGCAACCTGCATCGAACAGGGCGAGATCGATCTGAATGAAGTAGTGCGCCTGAAGGATCAGGAACTGGCGGCGATCCAGGAAGCCATACTCGCGACGGATGATGGTCACCACAAACTCAAGCCGGTGTACGAGGCGCTGGACGGGATGTTCGAATACGAGGTGTTGCGCTGTGTTCAGGCGGCAATGAGCGCTGCGTAGCTCGAAGGCAGGGGTTGTTCCAACCGGGGCAGGCCACTTAAAATCCAGCTTCCACAAACGAGTATGTTTAACCTGAGGAATCTCCTATTAATCCAGAGTTCTCGCGGCGAACGGACGCGCAGGCATTTTCAACCGGCTTGAGCGACTGAAAATGAGGGGAACAGAAAATCGCATTTTTCGGTTCCTGTGCTCTGATGATTCAGGGATGAATTATTCAGAGCTTCCTTAAATTATTTTTTAACAAGAGGTGAGCGTCATGACGAACGAAGAAAAAAAGGAAAGCAAGCAAGAAGTCAAGAAAGTGGAGTCAGCCCAGGTGCTGAGCCCCTTTGAGGAGATGGAACGCATGTTCGACAATTACTTCTCGCGAGGCTGGATGCGCCCGTTTCGCTCCGAATGGCCATCTTTTTCCAGGCTGGCACAACCGTTCGAGGGCAAATCGCCTAGCGTCGATGTGATCGAGCGTGATGATGCTGTCATCGTCAAGGCAGAACTCCCGGGCGTCGACAAGAAAGATATCGATGTCTCGGTGACCAGCAATACCGTCACGATCAAGGGCAGCACCAGTCACGAAGAGAAAGAAGAGAAGGGCGATTACTACCGTTGCGAGATGTCCCGCGGCAGCTACCAGCGGACACTGTCACTGCCCGCTGATGTCGATGAGGGCAAGGCCAAGGCCAAGCTCAAAGACGGTATCCTGGAACTGACCTTGCCCAAGGTCACCAAGTCCAAGCGAAAGAGTATCAAGGTCGAGTGATCGCGTCGGCAACCATCGCGTTGGATCAGGTGTTCATCGACCGGTGTTCGAATCGATTAGGATCGAAAGCCTGATAAATTGGGCAAACGGAGGTGAACCTGGGGTGTGCCTTGCGCAGCACGTATCAAGTAAAGAGATGGTGCTTGGTGCGCGCGGCGCACCCTACGGTTTCTTCACTCAAGCCGTAGCAATGGCTACGCTTTTCGCTCCAGAACGGTGTTTACGGACACCAGGCCGATTGCGCCTCAGTTGGAAAAGGTGGGTGAACGCCAACCATGTCCTCTGAACATGCACAGCGTGACTACTATCAGGTTTTGGGTGTCACGCACGACGCGGACGCGAAAGCGATCAAAGATGCGTTTCGCCATCTGGCGATGCAATACCACCCGGACCGCAACAAGTCACCGGACGCTGAAGCGCGCTTCAAGGAAATCGCCGAGGCCTACGCAATAATCTCTGATCCGAAGAAACGCGCCGAGTACGATGCGCGCGGCTTTGCTGGCGTGTCCGGTTTTTCTGCAGAAGACCTGTTCTCCGGTGTCGACTTCGGCGATATCTTCGGCGACATGGGCTTTGGCTTCGACTTTGGTGGTGGCGGATTGTTCGGCGATTTGTTTCGCCGCCGCCGGCAGCCGCACGGCCCCGCCAAAGGTAGTGATCTTGAGGTCAGGCTGGTTGTCCCACTGGAAACCATCAACAGCGGTGGTGACGAGACCGTACGTTTCAATCGTCCATTTAGTTGTCCGACCTGCCATGGATCGGGCGTGCAGCCGGGTACCGAAGTACGTACCTGTAGCGTCTGCAACGGCACTGGTAAGCAGGTGACAACACGCGAGGAATCAAAGAATCAGGGTACCATCAGTTTGCAGCAGATCACGACCTGTCCGGTCTGTCACGGCCGGGGTACCTTCATCGACCATCCCTGTGACAACTGCCACGGTAGCGGCGAAATCAACCAGGATGACAAACTCAAGGTCACGATACCGGCGGGAATCGATGAAGGCACCGCGTTGCGCATACCCGGTCATGGCCTGCCCAGCCATGAGCCCGGTGGTCCGTCCGGCGATCTGTACGTGGTCGTCAGGAGCAAACCCGACGCCCGCTTCGAACGCCACGGCCCTGATCTGTGGCGCCACGAACTGTTAGAAATTCCGGATGCGGTGCTGGGTACGAAAATCAAAGTGCCAACGCTGGACGGCCAGGTCGAAGTCAAGATCCCGGCCGGCTCTCAACCGGACGAAGTATTACGATTGGAAGGCAAGGGGCTGCCCGTGTTCGGCGCACCGATGCGCGGCGATCTTAAAATCCGCTTGCAGGTGCGTATCCCGCAAGAACTGACCTCCGAAGAAAAATCGCTGTACAAACAGTTGCGTGACAAAATCAGGCCCGGAAAAAAACACTGGTGGGAATAGGTTATAGCCATTGGAAAAATGCAATCGTCGCGATGCCCGCGAGTATGAGTGCGAGCTGATTGAGTCCGGTCCGCAGGGTGGCCTGGCGATGAAGACCGGGTATCAGATCGGCAATGGCAATATAGACAAAGCTGGCCGCGGAGAGCGCAAGGATAAAAGGTACGAGTTCCCTGGTCGATTCGAGCGCATAGTACGCGATCACTGCACCGGGCAGCGTTGTCAAGGATGACAGCAGGTTCAGTATCAACGCCCGCTTGGTCGTATAGTCGTTGTCGAGCAGGATCGCGAAGTCGCCGACCTCTTGCGGGATTTCGTGCGCGATCACGGCCACTGAGGCGCTTATGCCCAGCGGTATCGACGTGATGAAGGCTGCTGCAATCACGAAGCCGTCGACAAAATTGTGGAAGGCGTCGCCGATCAGAATCAGTGGGCCGGCTGTACTGTGCACTGCGCAGTGCGATTCGTGGCAGTGACGCCAGATGACGATTTTCTCCAGCACGAAGAACAAGACGATACCCGCAAGGACAGTGGCGGATATGAGCATGGCGGCACCCTGCTGCAGCGCTTTAGGAAGCATGCCGAGAAAAGCTGCGCCGAGCAGTGTGCCGATGGCGTAGCTGAGCAGACAGGGTAACAGCGTTTTTCGGGTGCTTTGGCGAAACAGCAGCAGCAATGCAGCACCTGCGATAGCACCGACACTCCCCAGGATACTGAACACGATGATCCAGGTCAGTAACATATTAGTGAACTCCAATCCGCTGTCGTCAACAGTCATGCGCGCATTGGCGCCAGTTTTTCTACCAGGATGCCATTGATGACCGCAAAGGCTAACAGATACAGACATAGTACCGACGTGTAACCCGCGCCAAAGTAATAGATCATCAGTGGCAACAATGGCAGTTTTAGCGCGCGGCTGTAGAGAAAGGCCGCGGCAAGCGCCGTCCGCATGCCTTTGCTCTGCATTTCAGCCACGACTGCATACCAGGCGTAGACCGGCCCTGTGGATAGGATGCCCGCGCTGACGGCGAGCATCCAGCCTTTGAGTCCAGATTCAGCCCCCAAGTACTGCCTCACCCTTGCGGGTGTCAACAACACGTCGGCTACGAACAGCAGCACGAACACCATGCCCAGTATCGGGAGTACCTGTTGCATGATGGGATAAAACAAGGCAAGGGCGGCAGATGCTGCGTCCGGGTCGAGCAACCCAGACAGGCCGTAGATACACAGCACAATCGCGAGAAACAGCCAGCTTCCTGATACCTTGTGTCTGTTTTGTCTGGGCACTAGTAAAATCCCAATATTTGCAATGTATGTACCGTTACAAATGCAATCATAACGGCAAAGATGAAACTGATTATGTTGCGATACACTGCAAACCGCGTGCCCAGTATCAAGGCCTCTGCCGGAAGTTGTGCGATACCAACCGTTACCCAAGCGACTAGCATGGCGGTGACAGCGATCAGGCTAACCCCGCTGCTGAGCAATTCACCGCCCAGAAGGTAACCGGCAAGCGGGTGCCCTGCGGCAATACTTCCGAGAGCAGCGCCTGACAGGGCATTAGCCAAGTCGCCATGAGGGAATAATGCGGTCGCGATTTCATCGGGAAACAGTGTGATGACCAGGCTGGTCGCCAACAACATGCCGATAATGATAGGTAAGATATTGATGAAGGTCCGCGTGCTTTTGATCAGGCCGCTTGTTAGGCGGTTTTTTCTCGGCATGGCTAGGGGCTAGTTATCCTTGTCAGCGTTTTTTGTTGGAAAATACCTGACATAAAAGCGTTCGCCAAGATAGGTGATCTGCTTGAGCTTGCCTGCTGAAACTAATTCATCAACTACCGACCAATCAGCCAGCGCACGCTCGAGCAGGCGTGCAATACCGGACTCACGCATCGGATGTACAGCGGTGATACTGAGCAGGTCCTGCTTGACATCACCGCTAAAGGCAAAAGCATCGCCTTCATAGCCGATAAGGTATTCCACACGTGGTGCTTTTGTGGCCAGTATCTGATAGCAGCGATTCAGCGTCGTTTCGTTCGGGGCACGAATCTCGGGCTCCGAGGTGGGCCGTGTTGGGACGGCCAGGTAGCTGCACGTGGCATTGATCCCCTGAATGAAGTCGGCGATGCCTGCGATGTTCTCATCGTTGTCGTTGACACTGTTGATCAACATGGTCTCGGTTACATAGGTGCCACGGAAATCTCGGGTAAACGCTCGAATACCGTCCAGCACGCGTTCAAGCTTCAGTTCCGGGTGGGGACGGTTCAACTGCCTCCAGGTCTCGTCATTCACGCTATCAATCTTGAGTGATACCCAGTCGGCCTTGGTAATCGCCGCTCGGACCTGATCTTGCCAAAGCAATGAAGCATTGGATATGACCGCGATCGGAATGTCCAGTGGCCGCAGACGGTCGATTGTCCTGTCCAGGTTACGGTCGAGAGTCGGTTCACCATCGGGAACGAAGGTAAGGTAATCAACTGATTGGTCGGTGCTTTGCAGTTTTTCAAGCTGCGCGCTCACTTGCCGAACTATCTCATCCGGTGTGTAGAAAACCTGGGGTTCAATCTGTTGCACATGAGTCGCGCCAACTTGACAGTACAGACAGGAATAGGAGCAGGATTTAGGCGGTATATTATTGATGCCAAGACTGTGGCCGAGTCGCCGCGATGGCACCGGGCCGAAAGCGATATTCATTTTCTTGTTTGCGGAAGACCAACTTTTTGCGCTATTTGACCATCTCCGGGTGGTAATTGACAGCCCATTTTTGCGGTAAAATCGGCTCCGTTGCTACGCAGACTGATTTATATTCAATAAAATGCGAAAATCTCTGACCTGGCGAGGCCATAAATTCCTTCGCGATGTGCTCGTGCATACTCCAATTGTGAAGATGACAATGTGGCTGGTCGTCTTGTGGCTACTGTTCTCGGCAGGCATCTATTTCGCTGAACACGGCGCCGAAGGAACATCGATCACATCGTATGGCCGGGCCTTATACTGGGGCGTCGCCGCACTATCCACTGCTGGCATCGCCGATATGCCGGTTAGCGGTTTCGCCGAGTTTATCGGGGCCGTATGGATTATTCTCGGGTCAATCTTGTTTTTCGGCGCGATCGTGGCAACCGTTACGGCTTATTTTATGCGGCCAATGCAGCGGCCATCGCGGCAGATCATCGAAACTATCGAATACAATCTGGAGCAGCTGGATGATCTGACCTTTGATGAGCTCGAGGTGCTGAAAGAGACCACGGATGCGCTGATCAACCATATCGAGCGGGTCAAGCAAACGCACACTGAGCGGCAAAATTGAGGACACTAACATTGGATGGGCTCGACGTATAAAACTCATGCGCTCTAGACGTTTCAGACTCGCTGTTACTGTTCTGCTGAGTATCGCGGCAATCGCTGCATTGACGGCCTGGCTCGGGCGCGAAAAGCCGGTCGATGTAATCGTCAAAGCTGTTGATGTAGGTGCTGTTCAGGAGACCGTTGCCAATACCCGTGCTGGGACCATCGAGGCCTGCCGCCGCGCGGGTATCTCGCCGTCGACGGGCGGGCAGATTTCGACGCTGCCGGTAACAGAGGGCGATATCGTCGAGCAGGGGCAATTGCTGATGGCGTTGTGGAATCAAGATATTCAGGCGCAGCATGAGCTCGCCAAGAGCGAGATCAAAGCGGCATCGGCCAATGCGAATCAGGCCTGCGTCCGGGCCGAGGTGGCGCAGCGGGAGGCCGCGCGCCTGAAAAAATTGCGCGAGAAGAATCTCAGTTCTGAAGAGGCGGTCGACAAGGCCGACGGGGAGGCGCGGGCGTTGCGCGCGGCCTGCGACGCGGCTCTGGCGAACGCCGAGGTCAGCCAGGCAAAGCTGAACGTCATTCAGGCCGAGCTCGAGCGCACACGCCTGACCGCTCCGTTCACCGGCATCGTTGCCGAAGTCAATGGTGAGGTCGGGGAATTCGTGACCCCGTCGCCGGTTGGGATCCCGACGCCGCCGGCGGTGGATCTGATGGATATCAGTTGTCTGTACGTGTCAGCGCCGATCGATGAAGTGGATGCGCCTAGAATTCGCGTTGCGATGAAGGCGAACATCACGCTGGATGCGTTGTCCGGCGAAGTGTTTGACGGCACGGTCAGGCGCATCGCACCTTATGTGCTCGAGGTCGAAAAACAGGCGCGCACGGTCGATGTCGAGGTTGACTTCATTTGCCAGCAGGATTGCGAAAACATGCTGCCAGGCTATAGCGCCGACATCGAAGTCATCTTGGACGAAAGGGATAAGGTGTTGCGTATTCGGACCGAGGCGATCCTGGAAGGTAACCATGTGCTGGTGTACACCGCGAACGATGAGCTCGAGCAGCGTGATATCACCACCGGCTTGAAAAACTGGGAGTGGACCCAGGTCGTCGAGGGCTTGTCCGAAGGCGAGGAAGTCGTGGTCTCGGTCGAGCGCGAAGGCGTCGAGGATGGTGTTGCCGCCAGACGAGATCCTGAGGGTCGATGACCAGTCGTTTATCAAAATCGGATAAGAATTCGGTTCGGTTCGCGCAAGGGATCAGGGAGAGTGCTCAATGTTTTTGTAGGAGCGACTTTAGTCGCGAACATCTGCGATTCGCGACTAAAGTCGCTCCTACAGCTTATGCGCTGTTAACGAAAGCATACCGACGAATTGCGTGGCACCTAACGCAATGATCCAACTGACCGGTATCCACCGCGATTTTCAGGTCGGTGATCAGACCGTTCATGCGTTGGATGATGTGACTCTGACAATCGATTCCGGTGAGTATATCTCGATCATGGGGCCATCGGGCTCGGGTAAGTCGACGCTGCTGAATCTACTCGGGCTGCTGGACAAACCCAGTTCCGGCAGCTATCGGCTGAACGGCCAGGATGTCACCGCGCTCAGCGACATCCAACAGGCGCAGGTGCGTAACCGTGAAATAGGCTTCGTGTTTCAGATGTTTCACCTGGTGCCACGTTTGACCGCGGCCGAGAACGTCGAGCTACCGCTGATACTTGCCGGTGAGGCGCCCGAGCAGCGCAAGTCCAGGGTGACGCGGGCGCTTGCAGATTTGGGTCTGAGCGATCGCAGCCATCACAAACCGGATCAGCTGTCAGGCGGCCAGCGTCAGCGCGTTGCGATTGCGCGTGCCACAGTCACCGAACCGAATGTGTTGCTCGCCGATGAGCCGACCGGCAATCTGGATCACAAATCCGGGCAGGATGTGATTCGTATTCTGGAGGAGCTGAATCAGCGAGGGATCACGCTGATCATGGTCACGCATGATCCCGAGATGGGCCAGCGGGCCAGGCGTCAGCTGCACATGATGGACGGCCGCCTCGATATCGATCAGTTGAATCAAACCGATAGCGCCGGTGATGGCACTGCATAGTCCCGACATCGCCTGGTTCTCGTGGGGCGCGCTGCGCGGCTATCCGACACGCACGATTCTTATGTTGCTCGCAATGTCGATCGGGGTATCCGCGGTGGTGATTCTGACTTCGCTGGGTGAAGGCGCTCGGATTTATGTGATGGACCGGTTTGCCTCGTTGGGCACCAACCTGGTGATCGTGTTCCCGGGACGATCGGAGACCGCGGGCATCAATCCGTCGACGATGATGGGCGAGACGCCTCGGGATCTGACGCTGGATGATGCACAGGCGCTAACGCGCAGTTACAACGTCAGACGAATCGCACCGATCAATGTTGGATCAGCTGATGTCAGTCATAAGAACCGTTCGCGCGAGGTCGTCGTGATCGGTACCAACCATGACATGCTTGAGATTCGTCACTGGGAGCTGGCTCAGGGCAAGTTTCTGCCGGAGCTGGATCTGGACCGTGCCTCGCCGGTTGCGGTGATCGGCAGCAACATACGCGACGAGTTGTTCGGTGCGCAACGCGCACTCGGAAAATGGGTGCGTATCGGTGATCGGCGTTTTCGCGTGATCGGTATCATGGGTTCAGAAGGCCGCTCGATCGGCGTCGATGTTGAAGAGACCGTGATGATTCCGATTGCTTCAGCTCAGCAGATCTTCAATACCTCGTCGGTGTTCAGAATTCTGGTCGAGGCAAAGACCCGCGATGCGATCGAGCCGGTCAAGCAGTTCATCATCGATACCCTGCAGGAACGGCACCAGGGTGTAAAAGATGTCACAGTGATCACCCAGGATGCAGTGCTCGAGACGTTCGACCGGATTCTGGGTGCATTGACCTATGCGGTCGGCGGCATTGCTGCGATCAGTCTGGCGGTTGCCGGGATCCTGATCATGAATGTGATGCTGGTCGCAGTATCACAGCGTACCGCCGAGATCGGCCTGCTCAAGGCGCTGGGCGCGTCCTCGCGACAGATCGTCATTCTGATTCTGGCCGAGGCCTTTATGTTGTCGCTGTTGGGCGCGATGGTCGGTTTTCTGCTTGGGCAGCTGGGCAGCTGGTCGATTCGTTATGCGTTTCCCGACCTGCCCGCTTACGCACCGGCCTGGGCCATCGTGATCGCGCTGACGGTTGCGATCGTCACCGGTCTGCTGTTCAGCTTGATGCCGGCACGACGGGCAGCCGGACTCGATCCGGTGCTCGCGTTATCAGGCCGCTGATTCGATGCGTACCCGCGATTTTCTGAATTTGACTGGAAGCTCGCTTATCGCGCATCGTTTGCGCAGTTTTCTGACGGCGCTCGGAATTGCGGTTGGTATCGCCGCGGTGGTCCTGTTGACATCGATCGGCGAAGGCGTTCATCAGTTTGTGTTGTCCGAGTTCACGCAGTTCGGTACCACGCTGGTCAGCATCAATCCCGGTAAGACGACCACGCACGGCGGCAATGTTGGTGGGTTTGGCACCGAACGACCGCTGACGATCGAGGACGCCGAGGCCCTGCAGCGGCTGCCATTCGCGCGTGCGGTGGTACCGTTGGTGCAGGGAAATGCGGAAGTCGAAGCCGACAACCGGCGCAGGCGCACGAACGTCTACGGGGCGGGTCCGCAATGGCCGGAGGCCTACCGCATGCAGGTCAAGTCTGGACGCTTTCTGCCGGACGATGATCCGGTGGCACCGCGTGCCTTTGCGGTCCTCGGTAGTAAGCTGCGCCAGGAATTGTTCGGTGATCGTAGTCCGCTCGGTCAACGGATCACGATTGGCGGCAGTCGCTATCGCGTAATTGGCGTAATGGAATCCAAGGGCACGGTACTGGGCTTCGATCTTGATGATACAGTTTATATTCCGGCAGCGCGGGCTTTGAGTTTGTTCAACAAGGACACCTTGTTTCAGATCGATCTGATGTACCGCCAGGGCACGCCGGTGGATACCGTCGTTGAAGGTATAAAGAGCCTGCTCGAGGCGAGGCACGGCCGAGACGATTTCACGATTACCACCCAGCAACAGATGCTCGATGTTCTCGGGTCGGTGCTGGACGTGCTGACCTTCGCTGTCGGTGCGATCGGCGGAATCTCACTGCTGGTCGGCGGCATCGGGATCGTTACCATCATGACGATTGCGATCAACGAACGCACGAATGAGATTGGTTTGCTGCGGGCGCTGGGTGCAAAACAATCGCAGGTGCTGGGCCTGTTTCTGGGTGAAGCGATCGTGCTCGCAGCCTTCGGGGGGCTGGCCGGCCTGGTGCTGGGCGTGGGTATTGCTGAGCTATTGCATCTGGCGCTGCCCGCCTTGCCAGTGCATACCCCGCTGTTGTACGTGGCGTTAGCCGAGGCGATCGCGGTGGTTATTGGTCTGGCGGCGGGTGTGTTACCGGCACGTCGCGCCGCCTTACTGGATCCGGTCGAAGCCTTGAGATCCGAGTGACGATTGTCGTGTACCAGTTTGTTGCATCGCGGCTATGAATGCATCAGTGGTCAACGGCTCGCTGAACAGGAAGCCCTGATAGCCCTGGCATCCGTATTGCGTGAGCAATGCCAGTTGTTCGCTTGTCTCTACGCCTTCGGCGATCGTCTGCATATTCATATGTCGCGCCATCGTATTAATGGTCTTGACGATCGCGGCATCGCTGTCATTATGCACGATGTTTTTGACGAAACTAAAATCGACCTTGACGGTGTCGATGGGCAGCTGCTGCAGATATCTGAGCGAGGAAAAACCGGTGCCAAAATCGTCGATCGAGATGTGCACGCCCAGCTGTTTCAGGTCCATCATTTTCTGCTGAACCAGGCCGAGGTCATCAATTAAGACATTTTCAGTGAGTTCGATTTCGATACATTGCGGCCTGGCACCACATGCTGCAATCGTCTGCCCGAGCACATCGACAAAATCGGCTTGTTTGAACTGTAACGGACTTACGTTGACCGACAAACGGCCGGTGCCGTTACAGTGATCCTCGTGGTTCCAGAGACTTGCAGCCAGGCTGCATGCTTCCTGCATGACCCAGTGCCCGAGCGGAATGATCAGCCCGGTTTCTTCTGCGACTTGAATAAAATCAATCGGCATAATCTGACCCTTCTCGGGGTGTGTCCAGCGAACCAGTGCTTCGGCGCCGATTACCTTTTCGTCATGAATCGAGACTTTTGGTTGATAAACCAGATAAAACTGGTCGTGTTCCAGTGCCTGACGCATATCGCTCAGCATCTGATGCCGTTCAACAGCAACCGCATTCATGCGTGGTGAGAAAAGCTGGTAATTGTTCCGGCCATGTTCCTTCGCCTGATACATTGCATTATCAGCATGTTTGATCAATATTTCCGGACTAATGCCGTCGTCCGGGTACAGCGCGATCCCGAGGCTGGAGGTGATTGCTAACCTGTTATGATGAATCGAAAAAGGCGGCTTCAGCTCGTTCGTGATTTTTTCTGCAATCTGAGTGGCGTGTTTGATTGCTGCATCCTGACTGCCAAGATCTGTCAGCAGAATCACGAACTCGTCACCCCCGATACGCGCAACAGTATCTTCACCGCGAATGCAGCGGTGCAGACGCTGTCCCACACGGATCAACAGGTCATCGCCCACAGGATGGCCAAGCGTGTCATTGATGGTCTTGAAATGGTCGAGATCCAGCATCACAACAGCCAGATAATTCTTCATGCGATTGGCATGTGCGAGCGACTGATTCAGACGATCGATTAACAACTCACGATTCGGTAACTGGGTCAGGCTGTCGTGGTAGGCCATATGTTTGATCTGTTCTTCCGTTCGGGCGCGTTCTATCTCTGCAGCCGTTCGAGCGGCGAAGATGCCCAGTACAGACTCGGTGAAACCGGGGTTGTCGACAGGGCGTTTGAACATCGCGAATTGGACGCCCAATGGTCTGTTGTGTGAATCAAACAGCGGTACCCCGATATAGGCTTCCAGTCCGAGTTGGTGCAATTCCAGGTCGTCAGGGAACAGCTGCTGGATGCCCGACGTGTAGCTCTTCGGCTCGTTACCTAGCACGGTAGCGGAGGGCGTGCCTGCCAGCGCGTATTTCAAGTTTGGATAGGGCTCGCCATCGACAATAAAGGATAATGATTCAATATGCCGACTGCTGTCTTTGGACAACACGCCAATCGAAACCACGTCAGCACCGAGAATTTCGGCCATCGCCCGGGCGATGGCCGCGAAGAACTGCTCCCCGATGGCTGTGGAAATACCATCCATGATTAGGCTGATCGCGTGTTCTGCACGCCTTTTTTCAATGAGATCGCGGTTGAACGTCTCAACCAGCGCAGCCTCGTGGGCGAATGCGCTGAGAATATCAAGCTCAAGCTGACTGAAACCATGACCCGAGGACTTGTGGACACAGGCAAGAATGCCAATGTTGTTTTTGTCTGCAGTCAACGGTGCAGCCGCGATCGATCTGATGGAGAAGTGGTCGACCAGCTTGCCGATCTGGCGTTGTCTGGCCTTGGCGTCATCGATTACGCACATCTGACCGGTAGATCGAATCTGTGAAAACAGGCTGTTCTGATCCAGCGGTATCTGAAAATGCCCGTCGGCCAGGTAGTCGGCTCCGCTGTAAATCACGATGGACAGCTGTTCGTCGTGCTCGTCGAAAAAGCCCAGCAGGCAGATGTCGCAATCGGTACGGGCCTGGGTTCTGTTGATAATCGCTGCAAGCATTCTCGACATGTCGCCATGGGTCTGCAAGGATTTGAGCAACTGGTTACTGAGGGTCAGGCGCTCGCGGTGTACCAGCTGCTCATTCAGCAGTCTGTCCATGTCTTGGCTGAGTTTGCCCAGTTCATCTGTGGAGGCCGGAATCAGCTGCGTGGAGGCGGGTTCACCCGGTTCGCGTGCTGTCCCTAGCACTGATTCGAACGGTGACAGTGATTGTGCAAAACTGCGTACAAACAGCAGGGCGCCGGCGATGGCCAGCAATTCCAGAAAAAACCAGATGAAAATTGTCTCCCAAGTGAAATAGCCCGTTCGCGACCAGAAATATTGGACCAGCATCGTGTCGATGAGCAGTGGCACCAGTGCACCGATCATGAAGACACGGGTTTTGATCGTGACCACAGGCCGCTCAAAATGTATGCTGCCGAACGCCCGGCCAAACAGGTCAAATATGGAAAAGAAGATCGGCAAACCGACGATGATGGATACGATCATTGCCACCAGGTTGATTCTGAACCAATCAACGGGCTTTGCACTGAAATCGCTGTAGAGCTCGGCGCTTTTAATGGTTACGACGACAGCAAGCAGCAGGTAGGCGACAAATGCTAGCCAGAACCTGAGCGGAAAGCTGGCGAGGAATTGATCGATAACCTCGGTTTCGGCGAGGGCGGAGCCTCTCAGCGTGGCCACCACTGGCTTGGCAATACGGTCAAAATACCACAACGCGAAAACCAGTGAGCCAATGATGAATGCGGGCTCCAGCGGCGTTGTCATGATTTCCACTATCTGATCAACGCTGAATATCTCCATATAGACTATAACAGATAGGCCGACGACCGCTGGAAGCGACCAGGCAAAAGCAATAAGCGCCAGAAAGCGCTTGCGAAATTCGGCAGCTGACATAAGTCTTATTGGGGACAGCCCAGTTTGTTGTTATGAGCAAGCCATCGAATCGGCACGCATCAAAGTCGCCTGACGCATGCCGAGGTTCGGTGGCTTTAATTATGAGCGAATATTTTATCTGATTCTGGCCGGGTTTGGCGTTACGTTCAGTGTTCGGATTCGCTGCGATTAATCCGCAAAAGGCGGGCTTTTTTGATATGATTCGCTTTCACTGGTCAGCGAGAGTGGCGGAATTGGTAGACGCGCTGGATTTAGGTTCCAGTGTCATTGACGTGAGAGTTCGAGTCTCTCCTCTCGCACC
>JARFQK010000372.1 GCA_029287815.1 Gammaproteobacteria bacterium | reverse complement strand
CCTTGAACTCAGATAGCACACGGTATTAGCGAGCAGCGGGCATAGGCAAATCAGGGACAGCGATACGGGCTAAAAGGAGAGATCGACTTTAACGAATGGTCCATTGAGTTCGACAATGATGCCTGAATCATAGTCTTCGGTGAAATAGTCATATTTGAACCAGCGATAGCCTCCGATGATCTGCGCCTGTTTGAAGGGCAAAAATCCGAAAAAGACTTCCCATTCGGTTATGCCACTGAGGGTCAAGTTTCTGCTGAATGCGGCCGCAAGCCCTGCGTTAAGGTAGGGCAATACTTCACGATATATACCCAAATCGACATAAACTTCGAAGGATCTGTTTCTAACGCCTGTGCTTTTACCACTGGCGGATTCCATATCGATCTCAAAGTTAGTACGCGAAATGCCAGCGAAAGCCGACATGTAAAACTTCTCTCTGATCACCTGGTCGATACGCCCGTAACTTACTGAGGCCATCGTCAAGTCGGCTATCGACTGCACTTGATCGGGACCCACCAGATTAAAATCCTCAAATTCGACGATCTTGCCGTCGGCGATCTCTTGACTGAATTCTCCTTTGGTCTCCGAGATTCGTATCTTCAGGCGTTTGGTCTCATCCTCCTTGGAGATATGAAATGATGTTTGCAAGTCCTTGAAGCGAGTCGTATCTGAACCTTCAAGATTAATGACATTGGTCGAAGAACACGCAGCCAGGTGAGCCAACCCGAAAGCCAGCAACAAAATCCCAAGCGATCGTGAGCAATGTCGTTTCATAGCGATTAGTATCAACCGGTAGAGCCTATATCAGCAGAATCCATACGTATAGATCATTGGCCTTTGCGTGTCCATGAGACGAGCGCCACCGCCTTCAACATCAACTCAAATCTTTGGCGTACTCTTTAAGCGTAGTCAAGTCGACGATCTGCAATGCACGCTCGTGTGTGGCTCGCGTATATATAGCAGGCGCGCATCCTGCCTGGTGGGCCTGCAGCCAACGGGACGCACAAAGACACCATTTGTCGCCTGGTTTCAATCCTGGAAAGCCGTATTCGGGCCTAGGCGTACTCAGATCATTGCCTACTGACTGGCTGAATTCAAGAAAAGCTTCTGTGACTTGCGCACAAACAGTATGAGAGCCGGTGTCTTCTGGTCCGGTTGAACAAAATCCGTCGCGTCGAAAACCGGTGATCGGGTCGAGACAACAAACTTCCAGCTCGGTGCCCAATACGTTTCGTTCGTTAGCCATAAAAATACCTCGTTTTAGGGAAATTCTGATTTATTCAGAGCTTCCGCGGCGTAGGGACGCGCCGCCATTTTCAATCGCCTGAAGCAATCTTTGCTCCCACTGCCCAATGATGAAGATTCATTTACGCAACAACGGGTTACAGTTCTTGATGGTTACTTGCCCCTGCAACAGGTTGCCGCGTGAATATTCGCGGAAATGGCAGGTATTGGTTAATGGATCATAGTTCTCGATCCAGAGATTGTCATCTTTCCAGGTCGCTGCCAGATGAAGCTGGCCTTCGGGCACTGTGACCGTCATCACCCCGCCATAGCGCTTAACGAATATCTGCTGAAAATGAAAATAATAAGCTCCGGCGCCAATCACCAGAATTGTTGCTGAAACGATGCCCGCAGATTTCCATTGCGCCAATTTACCTCCAACTCCGACCAGCACGGCGATGATGAGTCCTGCTACGACTGCCCAGTATAGATAGGTAACCATGTGTCTTCCTCGCGATTCACCTAAAATGCGCCACTATAATACAAATCTGCCGGGCTCACACGAAGCCCTTCGACAAAGGACACACCGACCGATTATACTTTTCATATCATTCGAGAAGCATCGATTATGAAAGCCAGCCGCCGTCGTTTCCTCCAGTATCTGTCTGCCGCAGGTGCGTCACTGGCTCTGACTCGCGCGAGCGACGCCATCGCAGCAGTGTCGCACCAGCGCGTGATTCCATCCAGCAATGAGGCCATACCGAGCATAGGTATGGGGAGTTGGCTGGTGTTTGCCATAGACCCGGAAGATGCGACTCAGTTGGCATCACGAGAGGCGGTCATCCGCGAATTTTTCCAGCGAGGTGGCGGCATGATCGACTCGTCTCCGATGTATGGCGTCGCACAGGATGTGATCGGCCGCAGTCTGAAAGGTATCGATGATCTCAGCGGCCTTTTCTCGGCCACCAAGGTCTGGACCCATGGCAACCGTCAAGGTTTGCTGCAAATGGAGGACTCGCGATTACTCTGGGGCGTGCCGCGATTCGATCTGATGCAGGTTCACAATCTGATGGACTGGGAAAGCCATCTGCCTAACCTGTATGATATGAAAGAGGAAGCCCAGATACGGTATGTCGGCGTGACCACATCACACGGCCGCAGACATGACGAATTAATCGACATCATACGCTCGCAACCAGTTGATTTCGTTCAGTTCACTTATAATATACTCGATCGGGAAGCGGAGCGATTTCTTTTGCCACTGGCAGCCGATAAGGGGATCGCCGTCATTATCAACCGCCCGTTTCAGCGTGGACGGCTGTTTGAAAGGTTTTCCCGCTACGCCTTACCGGATTGGGCGGCCGAAATCGATTGCAGCAACTGGGCTCAGTTTTTCCTGAAATTTATCATCGCCCACCCTTCGGTGACCTGCGCAATACCGGCAACATCAAGGGTGGATCACATGCAGCAAAATATGAGTGCTGCGCATGGTCGCCTGCCGGATCAGGCGATGCGCAAGGAAATGATCAGGTATGTACAAAACCTGTAAAGACTATTCCTAGAGAGTTGACGCGATTGACTTCCAACGGGACCGCACAACGGCCAAAAGCCGGGCGCTTTGTCGCTGACAAAGCGGCAAGCCTGTGGCTGTCTGGTATCAAGGAAATGGCGATGCTGAGCGCCAGGGTTGAGGGCGCTGTCTCACTGGCGTGGGGGATCCCATCATTTCCCACACCGGACTACATTAAGAAAGCCGTAGTCGAGCAGCTGCATACGGATGATGATATCGGAAAATATGCGCTGCCCGATGGACTCGATGAGTTCAGGCACGTCGTTGCGCGCAAACACGAGGCCGATACCGGTATTGCGATTGATGCCAATGAGCATGTCATGATCACTGCCGGGAACATGCAGGGCATTTATTGCCTGTTACAGGTGATCACTAATCCCGGCGACGAGATCATCTTGACCGATCCGTGTTTTGCATCCCATATCCAGCAGGTCAGAATGTGCGATGGAACAGTCGTTTACTGGGCACTGGATGAGGCCAAGGCGTGGAGTCTCGATGTTGATGCGCTGTCGGATTTGATCACTGACAGAACAAAAGCCATCATTATCAATACGCCATCCAATCCTACTGGCAAGATCTTCAGCCGCAGAAACCTGTTGCGCATCGGCGAGCTGGCAAAGAGGCACGGCTTCATGATCATCATCGACGACCCCTACAGTCACTTCACCTATGAATATTCGGAAAAATATTTCAATCTGGCCGCGGAAGCAGAACTCTTCGAAAATATTGCTTACCTCTACAGCTTTTCCAAAGCTTACGCGATGAGTGGCTGGCGGCTCGGCTACATGGTTCTACCCGCACACCTGAAAAAACAGGCTATCAAGGTACACGATCTGAACATGATCTGCACTTCACGAATCGCGCAAGTAGCAGGTCTGGCCGCGTTATTGGGTGATAGGCATCATCTGACGGAATTTGAGGCAGCTTTCGCGAAGCGACGGCAGCTCATCTGCGAAAGGTTGGATGCGCTACCGCATATTTTCGCTTACGTCAAGCCGGAAGGGGCCTATTATGTGTTTCCAAGGATCCTTACCAAACACCAGAGCGCGCGTGACTTTTGTCTCGAAATGCTAAAAAACAACAAGATCGCACTGGCACCTGGCAGCGCTTTTGGCCCCTCTGGGGAAAGCCATGTACGCATGACTTTCTGCGTCAGTGAAGCGGAAATAAACCTGGCATTCGACAGATTGGAGGCGTGTTTTGGCAAAGCATGAGCCATGAA
>JARFQK010000318.1 GCA_029287815.1 Gammaproteobacteria bacterium | reverse complement strand
CGTCGGTACCTATGCGCCCTATGAAGGCGCCGAGATCATTATTTTTACCAATGATGACATGAAGACTGCGGCCACAAAATCCGAACGTGGTGGCTACGGCGCAGCCATGCGCGCCTCAGTCACCAAGAATGGCGACAATATTGAAGTGGCCTACACCAACCCGAAATACTGGGCCAATGCCTATCGGATGAATGACAATCTCGACGGTGTTTCATCAGCGCTGGCTGACGCGCTCGGTGCTGAGAAGCAATACAGCTCCGGCGACAAGCAGCTGACACCGGAAAAGATGCGCAAGTATCACTACACTTTCATGATGGAGTATTTCGATGATCCAAGCGAGCTGGCCTCACATCCTAGTCATGTTGACGCGGTAAAAGCAGTTGAATCCAACCTTGCTGCCGGCAAAGGTGCGGCGACGATGATCTATAAGGTCAGCGTAGGCAAGGACACTGAGGGCAAAGAAATGACGCTGATCGGCGTTAGCCTCAAAGGCAAGGATGAGAAAGATTGCAGCGGCGATGTGTTCGTCATGAGCCGTATCGACAAGGATACACCACGCTCAACCGCGCATCTGCCCTATGAGATGCTGGTCTACGGTAGCGACGTTGAAGCATTGTATGGACGTTTTCGCATCGCGCTGAGTCTACCTCATTTACCGATGATGGCGAGTGAAACCGGCGCCACATTTATGAACGTCATGTGCTCCCCGAAGGCGATCGAGGAAGCGCTGACGCTGGCTGCCGGGGGTACTGTTGGCAGCGATGAGGACGATTTCTGATCGCCCGGGTCCGATGATCGCGACATCAGAGCCCTGCCTGTGCAGGGCTTTTTTATGTCGCACAGCCGATGCCTTCAGTGGGCCCAGCAATGCGAGATTCGGCCGATGGCGCTGCGACCGACACCGATAAAAAAGCTGTGTGCGGTGAAGCCCTGTGAGATCGCCTATTTCCTGCCGTCGATCTGAAATATAATTCAGCATTTGGCCCATACGACTGAAGACTGAAGGATGCACATTATGCCCGGCACGAAAATCATCTACACCCAAACGGACGAAGCTCCGGCTCTCGCCACTTATTCGCTGCTACCGATCGTGCAAGCCTTTACTCGTGCCGCTGGCGTTGCGGTGGAATCGCGCGACATCTCGCTCGCCGGGCGCATCATCGCCAATTTCCCGGACAAGCTGACCGCAGAGCAGCAACTCGGCGATGCACTGGCCGAGCTGGGCAAGCTCGCCAAAACGCCGGAGGCCAACATCATCAAGCTGCCCAACATCAGTGCTTCCGTCCCGCAATTGAAGGCCGCAATCAAAGAACTGCAATCGCAGGGATACGATATTCCTGATTATCCCGAAGAGCCGAGTGACGAGGCCGAAAAAATCACCAGGAAGCGTTATGCGGCCGTGCTTGGCAGCGCGGTCAATCCGGTTTTGCGCGAGGGCAATTCTGATCGCCGCGTGGCTGGGCCAGTCAAAGAATATGCCAGAAAACATCCCCATTCGATGGGACCGTGGTCGACTGATTCCAAGACGCACGTCGCATCCATGAGCGATGGTGATTTTCATTCCAGCGAGCAATCTGCGGTGATCACATCGGCCGGTGAGGTCAAAATAGAACTGGTGACGGATCATGGTCAAACCCATGTGCTGAAACCATCGGTCGCGGTCAGTGCTGGTGAAGTGATCGATGCGTCGGTAATGAGCTGCAGAAAATTAAGAGCATTCTTCGAGGAGGTGATCGAGGACGCAAAAGCACAAGACGTGCTGCTTTCACTGCATATGAAAGCCACGATGATGAAAGTGTCCGATCCGATTATATTCGGTCACGCGGTCAGCGTGTATTTTCGCGAAGTTTTCGAAAAACATGCCAGCACCTTTGACAAGCTGGGCGTAGACCCCCGCAACGGCCTCGGCGATGTCTACACCAAGATCCCGCAATTGCCGGCCGACCAACGTCAGCAGATCGAAGCCGATATCCACGCAACCTACCAAACGCATCCCGAGTTGGCGATGGTAAACTCGGACAAGGGCATCACCAACCTGCATGTGCCCAGCGACATCATCGTTGATGCATCGATGCCAGCGGCGATACGCTCATCCGGTAAGATGTGGGGCCCCGATGGTCAGTTGCACGACACCAAAGCGGTGATACCCGACCGAAACTACGCCGGTATCTACCAGGCCGTGATCGACTTCTGCAAACAAAACGGCGCCTTTGACGTCGCCACCATGGGTAACGTCAGCAACGTCGGTTTGATGGCTCAGAAAGCCGAGGAGTACGGCTCGCATGACAAAACCTTCGAAATTGCCGAGGCTGGGCGGGTACGTGTCAGCGATGCGGAGGGTAATACTCTGCTCGAGCACACCGTGGAAGCAGGTGATATCTGGCGCATGTGCCAGACCAGGGACCTGCCGATCCGAGACTGGGTCAAGCTGGCCGTGGAGCGGGCCAGATCGACCGGCCAGCCGGCTGTGTTCTGGCTCAACAAAGCACGCGCGCATGACGCCAACCTGATCAACAAGGTCGAGACCTATCTGGACGATCACGACACCAGCGGGCTTGAGATAAGGATCATGTCGCCGGTCGAGGCGATGCACTACACGCTGAAACGATTGAAGGCGGGAGAGAACACGATCTCGGTGACCGGTAACGTGTTGCGTGACTACCTGACGGATCTTTTCCCGATTCTGGAGCTCGGCACCAGTGCCAAAATGTTATCGATCGTGCCGCTGCTGGCCGGAGGAGGGCTGTACGAAACCGGCGCTGGCGGTTCCGCACCGAAACACGTGCAACAGCTGCTGCAGGAGAATCATCTGCGCTGGGATTCGCTCGGTGAGTTCCTGGCGCTGGCGGTTGCGCTGGAGGACTTCGCCGCAAAAACCGGCAATGACCAGGCGGGTGTGATTGCGGGGGCCCTGGACAAGGCCAACGGTCTGTTCCTGAACAACAACAAGTCACCCTCGCGCAAGGTCGGCGAACTCGATACGCG
>JARFQK010000290.1 GCA_029287815.1 Gammaproteobacteria bacterium | reverse complement strand
CGTAGCCATAGCTACGGTTTGAGTGAAGAGCAAGCCTACGGACGCGAAGACTAGCCTGAACCGTGATAGGCATGCTTGAAAAACACACTGTATTTTGATCATCAGGATTTTCTTCAAAGAGACCAATGCCTTATCAGGATATAGCGCCGCCTGGTGAGAAATGCGGGTTAGGGAATAATGCCCAAGCATTGGTAAAACTGAATATTTTCAGGAAAGGCTCCAGGTTTCAACGAGTTGCAGCGGTTCCGCAAACCTGGCTGTGATCTGGCTGTCTTGGTCAAGCCATCTGGCTCACGTTATCATTGAGGTTGATTGGCAGGGCTGTGGTGTATTTGATCTGTTCCATCGCAAAACTGGAGGTAACGTCTGACAGATGGATTCTGTCAATCAGCTTTTTGTAGAACCGATCATAGGCACCGATGTCGCGCACAGCGACTCGCAATAGATAATCGATATCGCCACTCATCCGGTAGGCCTCCATGATCTCGGGCAGTGCGGCAACGGCTTCGTGGAATCGGTCGATCCAGTCCCTGCTGTGCTGGCTGGCTTTGATTGCGACAAAAACGGTCACGCCGGCGTTGACCTTGTCGGGATCAAGCAGGGCAACCCTGGCTCTTATGAACCCGCTTTCCTCCATCTTCTGGATACGTTTCCAGCAGGGTGTCGTGGACAGATGAACCTGGTCGGCTATCTCCTTGACCGTCAGGCTAGCATCGGACTGCAGGAGATCCAAAATTCTACGGTCAGTGACGTCCATAAAATTAAATTCTATTTGAATCTAAAATTTAACAAACTTTTTACTGTTATCGTTAACTTTGACATAAATTATAGTTATTTTTTCTATTATATGTGATTTTTGAAAAATTTCATTATACTCGATGTATCTGAAAAAGTGACCCCGATGATCAGGAGTGGGCTCATGATTGTTTCGCAAATGCAGCTGAAGATATCCAACCTGCCGGCCTATGTACGGAGCTGGAGTGTGGTGAATCTGCCTGGCTTTGTCGCGACCTTGCTGGAAAACTGGCAACGAAATTACGGGGAACTGCCGGAAACCTTTTCGCTGATTGCCTGTCCGCAGGCGGAGGTCAATGCTAATGGCGGGCTGCCATCACAAGTGATCGAACTGACTGACCCGCGTGCCCGGATAAAACAATTCACGAGTTGTCACCGACTTTACCTGGTGATACTCCTAATGGGCGAGCGCGCTGAAGAGCGCCGAAAAGAAGTCCAGCAGTACCTGTCTTGGTCTGAGGGTTACGACGTTATGCTGGATGATGGACTGCCGCAATTGCGATTCTTAGAGGCGGTGGAGGAGAGCGAGCGCGTATAGCTGGGCTCACTGCATCTCACCCTCGTTGCTGGCCCACTTACTCGTCATTGCGAGCGAAGCGAAGCAATCTTTCGAATCTTGCGTCGCTTCAACAGCTTAGATTCAGTGGTTCAATGAAAGCGCTAGCCCGCATTTCTCACCAGGCGGCGTCTCTTACTGATAATGCATTGGCCCGATTGAGAAAGTTCGGATGATCGCAAATACAATGTGTTCTTCAAGCATGCCTATCACGATTCAGGCTGGTCTTCGTGTTCGTAAGCTTGCTCTTCACTCAAACCGTAGCTATGGCTACGCTTTTCGCTCCAGAGCGGCGCTTACGAACACGAATCCTGCGCCTGCTCCCGTGACCCTGGTGAGAAATGCGGGCTAGATTCAGGAGATTGCCACGCCGCTGTCGCGGCTCGCAATGACGAGTAAGTGGGACAGCAATGATCGCGCCATGATTTCTCTCCAGGCGTCTGACGCCTGCGTTGCTCCCGTGACCCTGGCGCGAAATGCGGACTGGTCGACATGCACTTTTGCGTGATGTACTAAAATGCGGTTACGACGGGGGTTGGTTCAGCGCAAGACGGCTGCGTTTGCGCATCTTGCGATGCTTAACGGGAGCAAAGATGGCTTGCTGGAGTCTGTGTAGGCGTAAAGAAAAATGGACGCTCACCTGGCAGGGTTGGCTGCTATTGCTGGCGATAATAGGCGCTTCGCTTCTTCTCATCGGTCGGCAAATTTATCCCTTCTTAGCCACGAATTCTCCCACTTATGGTGAAATCCTAATTGTGGAAGGTTGGCTGCCGGATTACGCAGTGAGGCAGGCTATTACATTGCTCAACCAACACGACTATCAACTTATCGTCACTACTGGCTTTCCACTGCGAAAAGGCTCTTTCTTATCAGAGTTTTCAACCCAGGCCGAAGTGACTGCAGCGACGTTACGGGAACTTGGCGTTAAGCAGGTTGAGATAGTATCGATCCCCGCACCACCGGCGCGTACAGATAGGACATTCGCGTCTGCCCTGGCGGTCAAGTCTTGGTTATCGCAATCGAACATGGCGATCAGTTCGCTGGATGTGGTTTCTCTCGGTCCCCATGCCCGTCGCACACAGTTGCTATTTCAGATTGCGATCGGCGAGAAAACCTCGGTTGGTGTGATCGCCGCGCCCTCTGAGGATTATGGTGCAGATGATTGGTGGACTTGCAGCAGCGGGGTGCGTGTGGTCATCAGTGAGGCGCTTGCGTACCTCTATGCTCGTTTCGTTTTTATCCCGCGCGACCAGGAGAAGAGACAACCCTCGCCCTAACCCGCTGCTCACTCTGCAGGCAGCGACTCGATGCGGCCTGCTGGCACGCTAGTGCCACTCGGGTTCTGTCCAGCTGTGCGCAATTGTCGAAGGTGAATATTCACGCACAAAGCTACCAATAAGTCACGGCCGTTGCTGGAGGGATTCAGTAAGTTTGCCCCATGAATCATTCAATTTTTTTTCGACAAGGAGAAAGAATGATGGGCCACACGATTGACACACCGATCACCCGAGCGCAGCGCACCGTTTACCATTATTTGATCACACTATGCGTTGCTTGCATCTTGACATGGCTGGCAGCCTGTACAGCTGAGAATAGTAGCAACACTGCGGGGAGCACCGTAGATGACGCAGCCCTTCTTGCACTGGTAAAGGCCGCGGGCTTAACGGGCGATCCTACTCGTGGTAGAAGCCTGCCGTCCATCGATGACCCTAAAGCGCAACTGGGCAAGCAATTGTTTTTCACACAAGGCCTGGGCGGGGATTCAGATTCCGCCTGCGTGACTTGCCACCATCCAGCCTTAGGCGGTGGAGACAATCTGTCACTATCGATTGGCGTTGGCGCAGAGATCCCAGAGTTGCTTGGGCCCGGCCGGCATCATGACAGTGTCGCTATCCACTTCGACGGTGGGCCGACCGTGCCGAGAAATGCGCCGACGACCTTTAATATCGCTATGTGGGACGAGGCGCTGTTTCTAGATGGTAGGGTGGAAAGTTTGGGGAAAACGCTGGGCATGAACGGTGGCGATGGTTCCGGAATTCGTACACCGGACTCTGATTTCGGTGTCGCAGATCCGAACGCAGGTGCAACATTAGTGGCAGCACAATCCCGTTTTCCGGTGACGTCACCAGAAGAAATGCGTGGATTTTCGTTTGAAGCAGGCAATAGTAACGATGCTGTTCGTGCTTCACTTGCCAGTAAATTAACCAATGCTCAAGGCTGGGGCGCAGAATTCACCGTTGCGTTTGGTGACCCGACGATAACCTACGATCGTATTGCCGATGCTATTGCTGAATACGAGCGCTCACAAATATTTGTGAACTCGCCATGGAAAGCGTTTGTGGAAGGCGACGTTGACGCGATTGGCGAATCAGCAAAACGTGGCGCTATGAAGTTCTTCACCAGTATCGAGGCAGGTGGCGCAGACTGTGTGTCCTGCCACTCGGGTGATTTTTTCACCGACGAAAAATACCATGTCCTTGCGACGCCACAAATTGGTCGGGGTAAAGGCGATGACAACGGCATCCTTAGCAACGATGACTTCGGACGTTTCAGGGAGACTGGTCTTGCAGCCGACAAGTACCGGTTCAGAACGCCAACGCTACTCAATGTGGAAGTCACCGGGCCCTGGGGGCATGCGGGAGCGTACGCCAGCCTGGAGGGTGTCGTTCGTCACATGTTGAATCCAGCAGAGGCCGTTGCGAACTACGATTTCTCTCAGCTGGATCCTAACGCACAGGCCGGGGACATGTTGACAAACACCCAGTTCGCACTGGATCAGCTGGAAGCCAATCGCGTCGCCAATGTGAGCGGCGTGCATCGAGACGTCGAGTTTACGGACGATGACGTCACGGATCTGGTCGATTTTCTCAAAACCCTAACTGATCCCTGCGTGAAAGATCGCGGCTGCCTCGCCCCATGGATACCGGACGCATCGGATGTCGATCCGGATGGATTGCGTCTGCATGCGATCGACCATACCGGCGCGCTTCTCTAACCCGCATGTTGCACGAAGGCATTCGCCTTCGTGCAACATGCGGGTTAGAGATTCTCGGCTGTCTTTTCGATCAGAAAGTCAACGACTTTGTTTAATGCCTGTTCATGGCTGAGACCGTTGTCAATCGCCTGCTGATAGATTCTCAATTGTTGGTGAGCGCTAGTGCCGCGGGTGGGAATGGTCAGCACCGTCTCCAGCTCGGTCTGGCACTGGAGTTCGCGTGCATCATGTTCGACCATTGCCACCAGCTCCTGCAGGACCGCGTCAATCGAAACGACTCTGGCATGGCTGAAATCGACCATGCCTTGATCGTAGCCGTAACGGATGGCGCGCCAGCGGTTCTGGTCCACCAGAAAACGGTGGTAGTCATGCCAGCGCATATGACTCTCGTGCAGCCGAAAAAGATAGTGCAGTAGACATTGCGTCAGTGCGGCCAATGCAATGGCATCGTTGATATCCGTGCACATGTCAGTGATCCGCATTTCAAGCGTCGGGTAGCGATCGCTGATGCGCATGTCCCACCAGATAACCGTGGGATCATCGATCACTCCAGCTTTGCGCAGCGTCTTCACCTGGTTCTGGTATTCGGCATAGCTTTGATAGCGCTCGGGCAGGCCTGTGCGAGGAAAACCGTCGAAGACGGGTATGCGGTAGGACTTGAGACCGCTATCCTGTCCTTCCCAAAACGGCGATGAAGTGCTCAGGGCCAACAGCAACGGGAGGAAATGGCTAAACTGGTTCATCAGTTTGATTCGAAGCTCATTCTGCTCGATTCCGACATGGACGTGCATGCCGCAAACCAGAACACGCTTGGCCAGCGAGCGCATGTCTCGGGTCAGCATGTCATAACGTTGTTTGGGCGTATGGTGCTGCAGCTGCCACCGTCCGAACGGGTGTGTCGAAGCGGCGACCGGGGCCATGCCGTATTGCTTGCTGGTTCGCACAACGATTTGGCGAAGCTCTTTGAGGTTGTCGCCTGCTTCGGCAGCAGTCTTGCAGACCCGGGTATTGACCTCGATCTGCGAGCGCAATAGCTCGGGTTCAACAAAACGGTTGCCTTCGAGTTCGCGACAGTGCTGCAAGATGCTCTGCGGAGGCTCGCTGACCACGTCACGTGTTTCCCGATCGACCAGCAGATACTCTTCCTCGACGCCGATGGTGAAGCTTGGCCTGGCTACCATTACACCGATTGCCAGATCCGATAGAGTTCCGGATTCGCGAGGATGTCGCGCAGCGCCTCATCGAGTATGGTGGCCCAGCGTTCAGCGCCGTCTTCGGTACTGACCAGATCCTGGCGGATCTCGATCGAGACATGAGGCAAGCCTGAGGCTTCAGCGTGGTGATCGATCGTGTAGTCAGCAGGATGTTTACCAGAGTAGGGCTGGTTATCACCGATGTTGAAGCCATCCGGATGAGCGCGCAGATTCTCCATCAGTGGCACGGGAATTCGAGGATCCTTGTCCCACAACAGACCGACGTGCCAGGGGCGGGCAAATCCGGCCATTTCCGGGGTAAAACTGTGGATGGAGATAAACGCCGGTACCATGCCTTTTGCCTTGAAACGATGCAGCATGGTGTCGATTGCCTTTCGATAGGGCGTATAAAAGCAATGCACGCGTTGCTCGCGGTGCGCTTGTGACATGTTTTGATTGCCTTGTATCAGCACGTTGTCGCTGACTTCCGGCATAACGCTGTCGTCGGCCAGACTGCGGTTCAGGTCAACGACAAGCCGAGAATAACCCGCCAGCACAGCGGGTGCATCGAGATGTTGTGACAAATGCGTTATTAGTTTCCGCGTGCCGATATCGTAAGCGATGTGCTTTTGGAGCAATGCCCTGTCGAGGCCTAGATTATGCAGTGGTTCAGGAATCGCGTTGCTGACGTGGTCCCCGACCAGCAGCACGTTGGCCTTGCCATGTTCGTTCAATATGCTGTAAGGCTCAGGGTCTTGAGGACCGATCAGTGGGTAGTCGTCTAATTTCATTGTCCGCGGTGAATTCATTGGTTATCGCCTTTCAGTCGCGATCACAGGAAAAGTCGGCCTGCATCACAATTCTACCGCAAGCCGACACAACGCGGACGTTGCAGGAAGGCTGGCTAACCAGAATTCGACGAATGGGCAATCATTGGTCGCTATCGTCTGTTGAGCGCCTGCGTCGCGAGGGTTGGATTTTGCTCAGCTGGCGGTGCAACGAAGGCGATACCTCGGAAAGCTGTAAGATCCAGGTTCGTGCATGGGGTGAATAGCGCAAGAGCAGAGGCACACCCAGCATCATCAACGGCAAGCCGATCGGTAACGGCAGCCAGAATG
>JARFQK010000238.1 GCA_029287815.1 Gammaproteobacteria bacterium | reverse complement strand
TTCCGAGACACCCATCATGATCGGCAGGCCGGTGTAGAGCAGCACGACGGTGTAGCCGAGCGCGGGCAGGCCGACCAGGAAGTTCAGCCACAGAATCGGCACCAGCTCGAAGATACCGACCAGAAACAGCGGTGTCGCGGTATAGGCGGCCAGCGTGACCGTGCGCGACAGCGGCTGCTCCGCGCCATAGGTTTTACCCATCCACTGAATCATCGCCCCGATGGTGAACACGCCGACCAGCATAACCATGTAGTACGCGACTGCGATCGTCGCTGCGCTCTCGGGTGATAACTTAACCGGATCGCGCCCCCCGAATTGCCAGCCGAACAGCGTCGTGCCCAAATAGCCCGAAATCGGCGGTATCGCGGCCAGGATCAGCACATAGGACAGGTAACACTTGGTCACCGAACAGGCGCTGTCGTGAATAGCCTGCCATTCTTTCTTGGGATTGATGAAAAGACCGAAAATGTGTGACAGCATCATTTATTCTCCGAATGATTGACCTGACCCCGGCGGAATCCAAAGGATTTCAAGGCCAACTCCACTGCCCTGCCTGCCCGTCATTGCGGCTCCGGCAAGCACGAATAGTGGGTTTGTATTTTCCGGGAGGAGTGTAATCGAAGCGCGCTCAAAATTTCATGACATAGATCAATAACATCAGATACAACAACGGCTTATCGTCAATACCTTGGTTCTTTTGATTTATATCATGGATGGCACCTGGGGTTTTGAGTACTCTAGCGCAACTTGTGCATTCACGGCTGGATCATGAAACATTTCCTGGCGGACCATACAATCGTATTTGACCTGGACCTGATCAATCGCTACGACAAAACGGGTCCGAGGTATACATCCTACCCAACCGCGGTCCAGTTCACCGAAGCCTTCGGCGCAAAGGATTACCGCAACTGGGCGTACGAGAGCAACAACGACCCGCTGCCGGCGCCGCTGTCGTTGTATCTGCATATTCCGTTCTGCAACACGATCTGTTACTACTGCGCCTGCAACAAGCTTGTGACCAAGGATTACAGCAAGGCCGAGGCCTACGTGCAGTTGTTGAAAAAAGAAATCCAGCTGCAGGCTGAATTGTTCGACCGGGATCGGCCGGTTCTGCAAATGCACTGGGGCGGTGGAACACCCTCGTATTTGAAAAATGAACATATCCAGGAACTACTCGACACGATTCACCGGCATTTTCGCTTTGCCGATGATGACGCAGGCGAGTTCGCGATCGAAGTCGACCCGCGCACGGTTGACGCCAAAAGAATTCGTCAATTGCGTGGGTTCGGGTTCAACCGGATCAGTTTCGGTGTCCAGGATTTCAATCCCGAGGTCCAAGATGCGATCAACAGGGTCAATGACAAAGAGCAAATCATCGCAGTGATCGATGCCGCCCGGGATGCCGGCTTCAAATCCATCAACATTGACCTGATGTACGGACTGCCAAAACAGTCGGTGGCGAGTTTTGCCGACACGATCAACACAACCATCGAGGTCAGCCCGGACCGAATCGCGGCCTATAATTACGCGCACCTGCCGGAGATGTTCAAACCGCAACGTCGGATCGATGAGCAGGAACTGCCGTCACCGCAGCAGAAGCTGGATATGCTGCAGCAAACCATCGCGCTGTTGCAGGCAGCCGATTATGTCTACATCGGCATGGACCATTTCGCGAAGAAAGACGATGAATTGGTGCGCGCACAGGACAACGGCAGCCTGTACCGAAACTTCCAGGGTTACTCGACCAATGCCGATTGTGATGTGATCGCGATGGGCATCACCGCGATCGGGCGCATTGGCGACAACTACAGCCAGAACACGCGCGATCTACAAGAGTACGAAGCTATCCTGGCCAAAAACGAGATACCGGTGTTCCGCGGGCTCGAGCTGGAACCGGACGACCTGCTGCGCAAGGAAGTGATCAATCAGCTGATGTGCTACTTCCGGCTCGATATCAGAAAGTTGGAAACCAAATGGGGCGTGGATTTTTCCCTCTATTTCGAGCACGAGTTCATTCAACTGCGCCAGATGGAAAAAGACGGCCTGATCCGGATCACCCAGGACTACATCGATGTGCTGCCCGCCGGCCGCCTGCTGGCCCGCTCGGTCTGTATGGAGTTCGACCGCTACCTGCAACAGAAGCAGGCAGAACAGCGGTTCTCGAAGGTTATCTAAGCACACCGCCCCCCGAAACCCAATCACGCGTAGGAGCGGCTTTAGCCGCGAATTTGTGCGAGCGCACGTAATGTTCGCGGCGAAATCCACTCCAGGGCCCCGCTGTATTGGTGTGAAAGCTCAGGTTGAAAACAGACCGGTAGGGTGCGCCGTGCGCACCGTCAATAGAGCATACCTATTCCCGTGCCATATTTGGCACTACGGTGTATCTAGCTGTGGTGGCTATCCCTGCGTTGCGTTGGCAGAATTGGCGGGCTTGGCGTCGTCGTTATCCCCAACGATCGCGCGCAGACGGGTCATGTCGCAGATATTGACGCGACGACGGTCGACTTCGATGATGTTCTCGTCTTGCAGATGTGCAAACAAACGGCTGACCGTCTCTACGGCCAGGCCAAGGTAGTTGGCGATGTCCTGACGCGGCATCGTTAGATGGAATTCGGTGGGTTTCCAGTGCCGCTGCGCCATTCGTTTCGACAGGCTGATCAGAAAGCTGGCCAACTTCTCTTCGGCACTCATTCGGCCGAGCAGTAACAGCATCGCGTGGTCTTTGGCGACTTCCTTGCCCATGATGCGGCGCATCGCATACTGAATACTGGGCACATCGTGACAGACATTGTCCAGTGATTCCAACGGAAACTCGCAAACGCTCGAGGTCTCCAGCGCAACCGCGGAACAAGTATGCGCATCCCCCGAAAAACCATCCATGCCGAGCAATTCGCCGGGAAGGTGGAAGCCGACGATCTGTTCTTCACCGTTCGGGTTATCGACCAGGGTCTTGATGCTGCCAGACAACACAGCATACAGGGAGCGGTTGGTATCGCCGGCTCTGAACAGATAATCATTCTTGTGGACCGGCTTTTTGCGTTCGACGATGGTCTCGATCAGCCTCAACTCGTCCGTATTCATGCCTTGCGGTATGCACAGCTCCCGCAGACTGCAGCTGGCACAAGATATTTTTAATTGATCGAAATTGATCTGGGTCGGTTCAGCCATATCGAGCAACTGCTATATTTGGACGTTTGTCAATAATACCTTATTTGCCGTCATTGTATACCACATACAAGGATTTAATTCGGAGAGATCATCCAAATTTTAATTTACCGTGATCTTCCATAAGTCTTTTATAATATAGCGGTATTTCACAACATCCCGATCGATGCCGGCTCACACAATGAGTGCTGATAACACTGAGAACACCTGTTTCCACTGTGGCCTGCCGGTCCCTAAAGGCACCGATATTACCGTTGAAATTGGCGGAAGACCACAACCAATGTGTTGCCATGGCTGTGAAGCGGTGGCGCAAGCCATCGTCGACAGCGGCATGGAGAGCTATTACAACTTTCGCACCGAAAACGCACCGCAGGCACGCGAGGTCGTGCCGGAGTTTCTGCAACAGCTCAAGGCCTACGACAACCCGATCGTACAGAGGCGCTTCGTACACGAACAGGATGAACTCAGCGAAGTCTCGCTGATACTGGAAGGCATCGTCTGCGCTGCCTGTGTCTGGCTGAACGAACGCCACTTGTTGTCCCTGCCCGGAGTGGTTGACGTCAACATCAATTACTCCAATCATCGCGCACTGGTGCGCTGGGACAACAGTAAGATCAGCCTTAGCGAGATTCTCGAATCGATAAGCCGCATCGGTTACCTGGCCCACCCGTACGATCCAGATCGACACCAGCGCATCATTGAAAAAGAACGCAAACAGCAGCTCAGACGCATCGGCTTGTCGGGCGTACTAGGCATGCAGGTCATGATTCTCGCGGTCGCGTTGTACACCGGCGAATGGTGGGGCATGGATCAGGCATTCTGGGGTTTCTTCCGCTGGACCAGCCTGTTGTTGACAATCCCGGTGTTGATTTTTGCATCCCGGGTCTTTTTCAGCGCAGCGCTGCGCGACCTGAGACAGAAACGCGCAGGTATGGATGTACCGGTATCGTTGGGCATCGGGATCGCGTTCACGGCCAGCGTCGCTCACACGATCAGCGGCAGCGGCGAGATCTATTTCGATTCGGTGGTCATGTTCACCTTTTTTCTGCTGACCGCGCGCTATTTCGAAATGACCGCGCGCAAACGTGCGACCGAGGCGACCGAGGCGCTGGTCAGCCTGCAGCCCGCCGTGGCCACCAAGCTGATCACGATTGACAACCAGCTTCAGGAACAAGCCGTTCCAGTCGCAGAGCTCGAACCTGGCGATCTTGTTCTGGTCAGGCCCGGCGACACGATCCCGGCGGATGGCGTCATCGAGAGTGGTGCCTCCGGGATCGATGAATCGCTGATCACCGGTGAGAGCATGCCGGTCACCAAAAGCGTGGGGGACGACGTGATCGGAGGCAGCATCAATGCCGAAAGTCCACTGAGGATCACGATCACACAGGTTGGTGCTGACACCGTGCTCGCTGCGATCCAGCGTCTGCTGGACAAGGCGCAAAGCGAGAAACCCGCCCTTGCCCAACTGGCTGACCGTATCGCAGCCAAGTTCGTGGCCATCATCCTGACCATCGCCGCGCTGGTCGCGTTGTACTGGTTCATGCAGGGTACCGACAACTGGCTGCCGATTACCGTTGCCACACTGGTCGTAACCTGCCCTTGTGCCCTGTCGCTGGCGACACCCACCGCGATCACCGCTGCGAGCGGACAACTGGCCAGGCTCGGCCTGCTGCCAACACGCGGCCACGCGCTCGAGACAATGGCGCGCGTCACTCATTTTGTCTTCGACAAGACCGGGACGCTGACGACCGGGCAGATCACACTGGTCGATACGCAGACCTTTGGCGACCTCGGATCCGACGCGTGTCTGCAGATAGCCACCGCCCTCGAGTCGCATTCGGAGCACCCGATCGCTAAGAGTTTTTTGCACGCGTGTCCGGACACCAGTCGCCAGGCCGAAGATGTCAGCAGTTACCCCGGACATGGTCTGTCCGGCATCGTGGATGCAACGCAATGGTTCCTCGGCAATCCTGAATTCGTCGCGCAGCATTGTCGCGATGGGGCCGCAGTCCCAGCCAGCAGCGGTCGAACCCAGGTTGTACTGGCGACGCCCGAAAAGGTCTACGCGGTGTTTCAGCTTGAAGATCAAATCCGCGCCGATGCAGCGACATTGATTCAGGCATTGAAGGCAGATGGTAAGGCTGTGGTGCTGCTCACCGGCGACAATGCATCCACGGCGAAGCGCATCGCCGAGGCGACCGGCATTGGCGCTGTGTACGCCGGCCTGAGGCCCGAAGACAAGCTCGACCACATCAAAGCCTTGCAACTGGAAGGCGCGGTGGTGTCGATGACCGGTGACGGTGTGAACGATGCCCCGGTCCTGGCCCGCGCCGATGTCTCGATCGCGATGGGCTCCGGTTCGCAACTGGCCGCGGCCAGCGCCGACTTCATCCTGTTGTCGAACAGTATCAACACGCTCCACACCGGTTACAGACTATCGGTCAGAACTCTGGCCATCATCAAACAGAACCTGCTATGGGCGATCGGATACAATGTCGTAGCAGTGCCGGCGGCGGCTATGGGTTACGTGCAGCCGTGGTTAGCTGCGATCGGAATGTCAGCCAGCTCGCTGGTAGTGGTGTTGAATGCGTTGCGTCTGTCGCGACAAAGGCGAACCGACGCGAGATGAATGAAAGCGGGGCCCATCCTATGTACAGCTTGAACTGCGAGAACAGCAAAGTCGCGTTTGGCGCGCGCCAGGTAGGAGCGGCTTTAGCCGCGAACAAGACGCCAGATTGCGAGCCGTTCGCGGCTAAAGCCGCTCCTACAGGTCATTCAACGACGGCCGCGTTGCTTATCGCGTCGTGCTGCAATCACCGCCCCTGCGGCTGAACATCTATGGATATCATCTTTCTGCTGATCCCGCTGGCCCTGGTGCTCGTGGTGGTCATCGTATGGGTTTTTATGTGGGCCGTACGCTCAGACCAGTTCGATGACCTCGAAGGACCTGCACACCGTATCTTGATGGACGATGAAGAGCCGCGCCCCGAGCCAGAGAATGACAACGAGCAAAAGAAAAAAGACAAAAACGATTGAACCGCAAAGGCGCGGAGTTTTTTTGCGGTGATGAATACCCG